>NZ_JASCON010000080.1:0-25062 GCF_029959585.1 Pseudomonas sp. PS02302 | reverse complement strand
GCGCCAGGGAGTCCAAGGACGCCCTGGCCGCCGACAGCCGCGGCGTGCCCTATGTCATCGTCCGCGGCCGGCGGGGTGGCAGTGCCATGGCCGCCGCGGCGGTCAACGCCCTGGCCACGGAGGTGGAGTGATGGCGGGCCGCCTGCTCGGCCTGGGCGTCGGCCCCGGCGATCCGGAACTCATCACCGTGAAGGCCCTGCGCCTCTTGCAGGGCGCGCCGGTGGTGGCCTATTTCGTCGCCAAGGCCAAGGCCAACGCGGGCCAGGGCGGCAATGCCTATGGCGTCATCGAGGGCTATCTGCTGGACGGCCAGCAGCGCCTGCCGCTGGTCTATCCGGTGACCACCGAGAAGCTGGCGCCGCCGCTGTCCTATGAGACGGTGATCGCCGACTTCTACGACACCGCCGCCGCCCAGGTGGCCGACCATCTGGACGCCGGTCGCGACGTGGCGGTGATCTGCGAGGGGGATCCCTTCTTCTACGGCTCCTACATGTACCTGCACGACCGCCTGGCCGAGCGCTATGAAGCCCAGGTGGTGCCGGGGGTCTGCTCCATGCTCGGCGGCGTGGCCATGCTCGGCCTGCCGCTGGTCTATCGCAACCAGACCCTCACGGTGCTCTCCGGGGTGCTTTCCGCCGAGGAGCTCAAGGCGCGCCTCTCCAGCGCCGACGCCGCCGTGGTGATGAAGCTCGGGCGCAACTTCGAGAAGGTGCGCCAGGTGCTGCGCGACCTGGGCCTGGACCAGCGCGCCCGCTACATCGAGCGCGCCACCATGGACAACCAGCGCATCGTCGCGCTGGATGCCGTCGAGCCCATGGCCTCGCCGTACTTCTCGCTGGTGGTGGTACCGGGGGTGAAATGGAAGGGTTGAGCCCGGCCATCGTCATCCTCGGCCCCGGTGCCCTGGCCACCGCCCGCCGCCTGCAGGCCGGCCTGCCGGGCAGCCTGGTGCACGGCCTGGCCGGGCGGGTCGAGGGCGATGTCAGCTACAGCGCCTTCGGCGACCACCTGCGTGACCTCTATCGCCAGCAGCGTCCGCTGCTGGTGCTCTGCGCCGCCGGCATCGTCATCCGCAGCCTGGCGTCCTTGCTGGATGACAAGACCGCCGAGCCACCAGTGCTGGCCGTGGCCGAGGACGGCAGCGCCGTGGTGCCGCTGCTGGGCGGCCTGGCCGGCGCCAATCGCCTGGCCCGTCAGCTGGGTAGGCTGCTGGACGTGGCCCCGGCCATCACCACCAGCGGCGAATTGAGATTCGGCACCTGCCTGCTCGATCCGCCGGCCGGCTATGCCCTGGCCGATGTCGACGTGGCCAAGCACCGGGTCGCCGATCTGCTGGCCGGCGCCCCGGTACGCATCGAGGGCGAGGCGCCCTGGCTGGATGAGGTGCCCCTGGCCCGCGATCCCGAGGCGCGGCAACGCATCCTGGTCTCGCCCCTGACCAGCGCCGACGACCATACCCTGTTGATCCACCCCCGCGCCGTGCTGGTGGCGGTACGCGCCGATGCCACCGCCGCCGCCATTACCGCGCTGCTCGCCAGCACCGGCTATGCCACCGGGGCCGTGGCGGTGCTGCTGGCTCAGGCGGCCGACATGGCCGCGCCCGGCCTGGCCGAGCTGAGCCAGGCGCTGGAGGTGCCGCTGAGATTCGTCGACGCCCGCACCCCGGAATTCGCCCAGGCGGCCGTGACACGGGCCCAGGCCCAGGGCCTCGCCCTGCACCTGCATGACCGGCCGCTGGACGCCGATGACCTCGGCCAGCGCCGTGGACGTCTCAGCGTGGTGGGCCTCGGCCCCGGCGCGGCCGAACTCATGGCACCGGTGGTACGCCGCGCCCTGGACCAGGCCGAGGACGTCCTCGGCTACGCGACCTACGTGCAGATGGCCGGTCCCCTGCGTCCGGACCAGCTGGCCCATGCCAGCGACAATCGCGAAGAATTGCAGCGCGCCCGTCATGCCTTCGAACTGGCCGCCAGCGGGCGCCAGGTGGTGATGGTGTCGTCCGGCGATCCGGGCGTCTTCGCCATGGCCGCCGCGGTGCTGGAGGTGCTGGAGGGCGCCGCCGACCCGCGCTGGGCGGCGGTGGAGCTGGAGATCCTGCCGGGCATCACCGCGGCCATGGCCAGCGCCGCCCTGGCCGGGGCGCCGCTGGGTCACGACTTCTGCCTGATCTCCCTGTCCGACAACCTCAAGCCCTGGACGGTGATCGAGCAGCGCCTGCGCCAGGCCGCCGCGGCGGACCTGGCCATGGCCTTCTACAATCCCATCTCCAAGGCCCGACCGCATCAGCTGGACCGGGCGCTGGACGTCCTGCGCAGCTGCCGCTCGGCGAACACCCCGGTGATCCTCGGTCGCGACGTCGGCCGTCCCGGTGGCGGTCTCGAATACACCAGCCTCGGCGCCCTGCGCAGCGAGATGGTGGATTCACGCACCCTGGTGATCCTCGGCTCCAGCCATACCCGGCGCTTTCCGCGGGCCGACGGCGGCGAATGGGTCTATACCCCGCGCTGGTACGATACGGAGTTGTTATAAAGTAACATTTAGTGCTTGAATCCTGGTCGCCGCTGGCTCACCCTCGGCGACCTTTCCGTTCCCTGGCGGGAAGCCGGTGCAACTCCGGCGCGGTCGCGCCACTGTGAGCTTCGCGAGAAGTGAGCCAGACCTTGCCAGGGGACATCCATCATCCACCAGGGACGCGTCATCCCGAGGAGAGTCCATGTTTCGCCGTCTTCTGCCGCTGCTCGCCGCCGGCCTGCTGTCCGTATCCTCCCTTACCGCCCAGGCGGCCACCCCCTATCCGCTGACCATCCACAACTGCGGCCGCGACCTGATCTTCGAGCGCGCGCCTCAACGCCTGGTCAGTCTGGGCCAGGCCAGTACCGAGTTGCTCTTGCGCCTGGGCGTGGGCGCGCGGCTGGTGGGCACCGGCGTCTGGTTCGGCGGCTTGCCCGCGGACCTGCAGGCGGCGGGCAAGGGCATTCCGCGGCTGGCTGACAACGCCCCCAGCTTCGAAGCCGTGGTCGGCACCCGGCCGGATCTGGTGGCGGCCCAGTACACCTATCACGTCGGCCCCGGCGGCGAGGTGGCGGACTTCCCGCGCTTCGCCACGCTGGGCATCGCCGCCTATGTGGCGCCCAGCGATTGCGAGGGCAAGGCGGTGACCGCCGACTCCAACAGCGACGGCAGCCGCAGCGCGCCCTTCGACATGCGGCTGGTGACCCGTGAAGCCGAGGAGCTGGCGGCCATCCTCGATGTGCAGCCGGCCGGCGAGCAGCTGGTTGCCGAGCTGGACCGCCGTATCGCCGCCGCTGGCGAGCAGGCCAAGGCCGCCGGGGTCCGGGGGCGCTCGGTGCTGTTCTGGTTCTCCAGTCCGCGGCTGGAAGGGGATCCCTGGGTCGCTGGCAACCTCGGCGCGCCGGCCTGGATCGCCCGCGCCCTGGGCCTGCGCAACGTGGTCGACAGCGCCGAGGAATGGCCGGCGGTGAGCTGGGAGCGCATCGCCAGTCTGGACCCTGACTATATCGTCGTGGCGCGCATGGACCGCCGTCTCTATCCCGCCGATGACGTGGACAAGAAGCTGGCCTTCCTGCGCAGCGATCCCCTGACCCGCGAATTGCGCGCGGTGCGCGAGAACCACCTGCTGGTGGTGGACGCCCCGACCCTCAATCCCTCGCTGCGGGTGGTGGACAGCGTCGAGACCCTGGCCGCCGACCTGGCCAAGCCGCAACCATGAGTCTGCCCCTGGCGGCCGAGGGGGCCCGGCCCTGGCGCTGGCTGCTGGGCCTGGCCGCGGTGCTGGCGCTGGCGGCGAGCGTGGTGCTGGCGGCGTCCTTCGGCGAGATGCCCATCGCGCCCCTGACCAGTCTGCAGGCCATCGCCAACGGCCTCGGCCTGGGGCCCTATCCGGTGGAGCGCATCGTCCAGGGCATCGTCTGGGAATACCGCCTCAGCCGCGCCCTGGTGGCCGCCTGCTGCGGCGCCGGCCTGGCGGTCTCCGGCGCCATCCTCCAGGCGCTGCTGCGCAACGCCCTGGCCGAACCCTATGTGCTGGGGCTGTCGGCCGGCGCCTCCACCGGCGCGGTGCTGGTGATGCTGCTGGGGGTCGGTGGCGGGATGTTCGGCGTGTCCCTCGGCGCCTTTCTTGGCGCGGTGCTGGCCTTTACCGTGGTGCTGCCCTTTCTCGGCAGTGGCGGCAGCACCCGCATCATCCTCGCCGGGGTGGCCGCGTCCCAGCTGTTCAATGCCCTGACCGCCTATATCGTCGCCACCGCGGCCAATGCCGAGCAGGCGCGCAGCGTGATGTTCTGGTTGCTCGGCAGCCTGGCCGGGGTGCGCTGGCCGGACGTCTGGCTGGCCGCCGGGGTGGTGCTCGCTGGCTTGCTGGTGTGCCTGGCTTGCGCCCGGGCGCTGGATGCCTTCGCCTTTGGCGAAGACGCCGCCGCCAGCCTCGGCGTGGCGGTGGGGCCGCTGCGCCTGCTGCTGCTGGCGGTCACCGGCCTGATCACCGCCTGCCTGGTCAGCCTGGTGGGCGCGGTGGGCTTCGTCGGCCTGGTGATCCCCCATGTGGCACGCTTCCTGGTCGGTCCGGGACATGGCCGGCTGCTGCCCACCTGCGCCCTGATCGGCGCGCTGTTCATGGTGCTGGCCGACATCGTCGCCCGCACCCTGGTGGCCAAGCAGACCCTGCCCATCGGCGTGGTCACCGCCCTGGTCGGTGCGCCGGCCTTCGCCTTCATCCTCTACCGCGCGCGGGAGGTCCGATGAGCCTCGCCGCGCGGGACGTGGCCTGGAGCGCCGGCGGCCAGCCGATCCTCGCCGGGGTGACCCTTGCGGTGCCGCCCGGCGGGGTGCTTGGGTTGCTGGGCCCCAATGGCTCGGGCAAGTCCAGCCTGCTGCGGCTGCTGGCCGGGCTGCGGCGGCCAGAGGAGGGCAGGGTCAGTCTCGACGCGTTGCCGCTGGCCGAGTTGCGCCGGCGCGACCTGGCACGGCGGGTCGCCCTGGTGGAGCAGCAGGCCGGTACCGAGGCCGATCTCTCGGTGGCCGAGGTGGTGCGCCTGGGGCGCACGCCCCATCGCGGCCTGCTCGATGCCTGGAGCGCGCGCGACGCCGAGGTCTGTCAGCGCGCCCTGGCTCAGGTCGGCCTGGTCGACAAGGCGGCACGGCGCTGGCACAGCCTCTCCGGTGGCGAGCGCCAGCGCGCCCAGATCGCCCGCGCCCTGGCCCAGGAGCCCAGCGAACTGCTGCTGGACGAACCCACCAATCACCTCGATATCCAGCACCAGCTGGAGATCCTCGACCTGGTCCGCCGCCTGCCGGCCACCTGCGTGCTGGCCATCCACGATCTCAACCTCGCCGCGCTGTTCTGCGACCGCCTGGCGGTGCTGCGCGACGGCCGCCTGGTCGCCGAAGGCGCCCCGGCCGCGGTGCTGACGGCCGCGCTGATCCAGCAGGTCTGGGGGGTGAAGGCGCAGGTGACGCTGGACGGCCCCGACGGTCGGCCGACGATCCGCTATCGGCTGGATTGACGACGCCGCACCGGGCCGGCCCGCTCTTCGATCGCCTGCCTGAGCTGCGGGCGACCACCCAGCCAGAAGACCGCTTCGGTGGCGATGAACAGCGGGCCGATGGCCAGGCCGGCGAGGTCGTCGAGAAAGGCCGGCTTGCGCCCCTCGTAGTGGTGACCGACGAACTGGATGGCCCAGCCGACCAGGAACAGACCCAGCCCCCAGCCCAGCCAGACGCCCGTGGTCCGGGCCGCCAGCGCGGCACCCAGCCAGAGGGCAAGCCCGAGCAGCACGCTCATCAGCAGCCCCAGCGGCCGATCCAGGCGCAGGTAGAAGACCGCCACCGCCCCGGCCACCGGTACCGCGGGCGACAGCGGCCAGCCGGCCAGGCTGAAAACCGGTCGCGACAGCAGGATGGCCACCGCCAGCACGATCAGCAGGATGCCGGGAAAGTGGCTGGCGATGTTGCGCGGATCGCGGTGGTAGCTCGCGTACTGGCTGAGATGATCTTCCAGGGTCTTCATCGACAGGCATCCAGGCGGCTGGTGGGAAGCCTCAGCATGCACCGGGAAGCTCCCGCGCGTCAGCGGGCACCAGGAGAAATGCGATTGCGATAATCGCCCCCTCGCTCGATAATCGATCAAAAGCCTGCCGAGGACCGGTCCGATGGACGATAACCGCACCGCTCACGCCACGGGCCTGCCGCCACTGGCCGCGCCGCCCATCATCGCCTCGCCGGCCAAGCGCATCGAAGCCTTCACCGGCGACCCCAACTTCATGACCTCCCTGGCCCGCGGCCTGGCGGTCATCCATGCCTTCCAGGAGCGCAAGCGCCAGCTGACCATCGCCCAGATCAGCCATCGCACCGAGATCCCGCGCGCCGCGGTGCGCCGCTGCCTGCATACCCTGATGAAGCTGGGCTACGTCACCACCGACGGCCGCACCTACTCGCTGCTACCCAAGGTGCTGACCCTGGGGCACGCCTATCTGTCGTCGACGCCGCTGGCGGTCACCGCCCAGCCGGTGCTCGATCGCTTGAGCGAGCAACTGCACGAAGCCTGCTCCATGGCCACCCTGGAAGGCGACGAAATCCTCTATATCGCCCGCTCGGCGACGCCGCAGCGACTGATCTCGGTGGACCTCAGCGTCGGCAGCCGGCTGCCGGCCTATTGCACCTCCATGGGCCGCATCCTGCTCGCCGCCCTGGACGATGCCGCCCTGCACGACTACCTGGAACACGCCGACCTGCAAGCCAAGACCAGCCGCACCCTCTACCAGCCGCCGGCGCTCATCGCGTGCCTGGGCCAGGTGCGCCAGCAGGGCTATGTCATCGTCGACCAGGAGCTGGAGGTGGGCCTGAGATCCCTGGCGGTGCCCTTGAGAGACGCTGCCGGCCAGGTGCTGGCGTCGCTCAACGTCGGCACCCACGCCAGTCGGGTCAGTCGCCAGGAACTGGAGACGCGCTTCCTGCCGGTGCTGCTGGCGGCCAGCCAGGAGTTGAGTACCCGGCTGTTTCACTAGCGAATCTGGTCGATTATCGGCCATATCGCCGATAATCGAATTGTCAGCTGTTCGAGGTGGGCTTAACGTCGGCGCAGTGGCGCAATCCGCCGATAACAACAACACGAGCAGACCACCATGACGCAAACCCTCGCGGGCGCCGTGCCCCTGGCCGACTCTTCGGCCACGGCGACAGCCGGCACCCTGGACGTCCAGCACTTCATCAATCGCCAGGCGCTGTCCGCCTACCAGTGGCGCATCGTCGCCCTGTGCTTTCTCATCGTCTTTCTCGACGGCCTCGACACCGCGGCCATGGGCTTCATCGCCCCGGCGCTGTCGGTGGAGTGGGGCATCCCGCGGGCCAGCCTGGGGCCGGTGATGAGCGCCGCCCTGGGCGGCATGGTCTTCGGCGCCCTGGGCTCCGGGCCCCTGGCCGATCGCTTCGGCCGCAAGGGTGTGCTGGTGGTCGCCACCTTCATCTTTGGTGGCTTCAGCCTGCTGTCGGCCTTCAGCGCCAACCTCGAACAGCTGGTGATCCTGAGATTCCTCACCGGGCTGGGCCTGGGCGCCGCCATGCCCAACGCCACCACGCTGCTCTCGGAATACACCCCCGAGCGCCTCAAGTCGCTGCTGGTGACCAGCATGTTCTGCGGCTTCAACCTGGGCATGGCCGGCGGCGGCTTCGTCTCGGCCTGGATGATCCCGGCCTACGGCTGGCACAGCCTGCTGGTGCTGGGCGGCGTGCTGCCGCTGGCGCTGGCCGTGGTGCTGCTGCTGTGGCTGCCGGAGTCGGCGCGCTATCTGGTGGTGCACGGCAAGAGCGCCGAGCGCATCCGCCGGGTATTGGCGCCCATCGGTCGCGAGGCCGCCGAGGCGCGCCACTTCGTGGTGCCCGAGCAGAAGTCGGTTAAGACCGGCAACGTCTTCACGGTGATCTTCAATCGCAACTACAGCGCCGGCACCCTGCTGCTGTGGCTGACCTATTTCATGGGCCTGGTGATCGTCTATCTGCTCACCAGCTGGCTGCCGACGCTGATGCGCGACGCCGGCGCCAGCCTGGAGCAGGCTGCCCTGATCGGCGCGCTGTTCCAGTTCGGCGGGGTGCTCAGCGCGGTGTTCGTCGGCTGGGCCATGGACAGATTCAATCCGCACAAGGTGATCGGCCTGTTCTATGTGCTGGCTGGGATCTTCGCCTATTGCGTCGGCCAGAGCCTGGGCCAGGTCGCCCTGGTCGCCACCCTGGTGCTGGTGGCCGGCATGTGCATCAACGGCGCCCAGTCGGCCATGCCCTCGCTGGCGGCGCGCTACTACCCGACCCATGGCCGCGCCACCGGGGTGTCCTGGATGCTCGGCATCGGCCGCTTCGGCGCCATCACCGGCGCCTGGATGGGCGCGACCCTGCTGGGCCTGGGCTGGACCTTCACCCAGGTGCTCACCGCGCTGCTCCTGCCGGCGGGTCTTGCCGCCCTGGCGGTGCTGATCAAGGGCGTGGTCAGCCACGCCGATGCCACCTAGCGTCGACGGCTTCCCCTTTGCCGGTGGCAGGCGCTAGGCGCAGGCACTGCCACCGCGTAAAGTTGCACCCTTTGCTAGCTTCGCAGTCACCCGCCCAGAGCCTGTCCATAATCTGCTGCGCGTCGGCCAAACAGCGTTGAAAACCCCCTGGGTCGCCAGCCCGGTCGGAATGCTCATTTACTTTAAGTAAACTCGAGCGCGAGTCCGATCCGCTTCCTCAGGCCTTTTCGCCTTGTTTGGCTCTAGCTCGCGAGATTATGAGCAGGCTCCTGGAGCGGGTGCAGACGTCCAAGGGGTTCCATGAAAGGTTTCGCGCACAGCGGGCAGTGGGCTGTCCGGCTGGTAACGCTTATCGCTTGCTTTCTGATTGCTCCGGCCTTTGCCGAGATGCGCCAGGTCACCGATGTCCTCGGGCGCACGGTGACGATCGAGGCGCCGGCCAAGCGGGTGGTGCTGGGCTTCCACTACGGCGACTATCTGGCGGTGGGCGGCGAGCAGGCCTTCGACGCCGTGGTCGGTGTCTCCCGCGGCGCCTGGGAGCGCAAGGTGCCGGCCAACTGGGCGCTCAATGTCGCCCACCGACCCTCCCTGGCCAGCCTTCCCGATGTGGGGGAGACGGAAAACAACAGCTTCTCGGTGGAAAAGGTCCTCGCCCTCAAGCCGGATCTGGTGGTGCTGGCCGCCTGGCAATTCCAGGCGCTGGACAGCGAGGTCAAGCGCCTCGAACAACTCGGCATCCCGGTGCTGGCGATCGACTACAACGCCCAGACCCTGGAGCGCCACCTGGCCTCCACCCGCCTGCTCGGCGTTATCACCGGCCAGGAGGCGCGCGCCGCCGAGCTGGCCGACTTCTATGCCAAGGTGGTGCAGGACATCCAGACCCGCATTGCGGCGGCCAATCGTCCGAAGCCTCGGGTCTATGCCGAGTTCGGCAACAAGGGTCCGGCCGAATACTCCTTCACCTATGGTCGCAACATGTGGGGCGCCATGGTCACCCTGGCCGGTGGCGACAACATCGCCGCGCCCTTCATCCAGTGGTGGGGGGTGATGAATCCGGAGCAGGTGCTCATGGCCCAGCCGGAGGTCATCTTCATCTCCGGGCGCGAGGACAACAGCAATCCCACCGCCTTGCCCATGGGCCCCGGCGTCACCGCCGACGACGCCCGCAGTCACCTGCGCGCCTTCATGCAGCGACCGGGCTGGGCCAATCTGCCGGCGATCCGCGACGGGCGTCTGTATGGCGTCTACCAGGGCGCCTCGCGCAGCCTGGAAGACTTCGCCATGCTGCAGTTCATCGCCAAGCAGCTCTATCCGGATCTGTTCCAGGACGTGGATCCCATGGCCAACTACCGCGAATACTATCGCCGCTACATGCCGATCCAGCCCCAGGGCACCTTTGCCATAGGCCTGACGCCATGAGCGAGACCGCGAGCGCCAGCCACGGCAACGCCATCGCCGAGCAGCGCGCCCGCGAACGCCGCCGCTGGCGCGCCTGCGGGGTGTTTCTGCTGCTGACCCTGGCGGCTCTGGTGCTGGACATCGCCACCGGGCCCTCGCTGCTCTCGCCGCTGGAGGTGCTCAAGTCGCTGACCGGCCTTGGCGCGCGGCAGCCGATGACCGACGCCATCGTCCGCGACCTGCGCCTGCCGGTGGCGCTGATGGCCCTGGCGGTGGGCGCCGCCCTCGGTGCGGGCGGGGCGCAGATGCAGACGCTGCTCAACAATCCCATGGCCAGCCCCTACACCCTGGGCATGGCCGCCGCCGCCGGCTGTGGCGCCGCCCTCAGCCTGGCACTGGGCAGCTTCGGCCTGGGCGCGCTGATCGGGGTGCCGCTGGGGGCCTTCGCCTTCGCCATGCTGGCGGCGCTGTTTCTCTTCGCCCTGGCCTCGCTCAAGCGCACCGGCAGCGACACCATCATCCTCGGCGGCATCGCCCTGCTGTTCCTCTTCCAGTCATTGCTGTCGCTGGTGCAATTCCTCTCCTCGCCGGAGCTCTCCCAGCAGATCCTCTTCTGGCTATTCGGCAGCCTCGGCCGCGCCACCTGGACCACCCTGGCCATCGTCGCCGGGGTGACCCTGCTGTGCTGCCTCCTGCTCTTGCGCGATGCCTGGAAACTGGCCGCCCTGCGCCTGGGCGAGGCCCGTGCCGAGAGCCTCGGCGTGGACATCCGCCGCCTGCGCCTCAAGGTGCTGATCCTGGTGGCGGTGATGACCGCCACGGCCACCAGCTTCGTCGGGGTGATCGGCTTCGTCGGCCTGGTCGCGCCCCATATCGCCCGCTGGCAGGTGGGCGAGGATCAGCGCTTCCTGCTGCCGCTGTCGGCCATCTGCGGCGCCCTGATGCTGTCCTCTGCCTCGGTGCTGTCCAAGTCGATCCTGCCCGGGGCGCTGTTTCCGGTAGGCATCGTCACCGCCATCGTCGGGGTGCCCTTTCTGCTCTGGCTCATCTTCGCCCCGCGCAGGTCCAGCCTATGATCCGCCTCCAGGACCTCGCGCTGAAGCGCGGCGACCGCACCGTGATCTCCGGACTCTGCACCGAGCTGCACGCAGGGCAGGTGCATGTGATCCTTGGCCCCAATGGCACCGGCAAGACCACTCTGCTGCGCGCCCTGGCCGGTGACCTGCCGCTGGCGGCGGGTCATATCGAGCGTGGGGAAAGGCGGCTGGTGGCGGGGGCTTCGCTGCGCGGCCAGCGCGAGGGCTGGCGCCAGGGCGTGGCCTACATGCCCCAGGATTCCCATGCCGAGGCGGCGCTGTCGGTGCTGGAGACGGTGGCCATGGGCAGCCTGGAACGGCTGACCCTGCACCTGGACGATGAGCTGCTGGAACGGGCGCTGGGCAAGCTCGACGAGGTGGGTATCGGCCACCTGGCCTCGCGCCAGCTGGGCGCCCTGAGTGGCGGTCAGCGGCAGCTGGTGTTCTTTGCCCAGGTGCTGATGCGCGAACCTGAGGTGATGCTGCTGGACGAACCGGTCAGTGCGCTGGATCTGCGGCACCAGATCAACCTGCTCGATCGCGTGCGCCACGAGACCCGATTGCACAATCAGGTGACCGTGGTGGTGCTGCACGATCTCAACCTGGCCTGCCAGTACGCCGATTCGCTGCTGGTGCTGGTCAACGGTGGCCTGCTGGCCGCCGGCCGACCCGCCGCCATCGTCACCGCCGACCTGCTGGAAGCCACCTACGGCGTGGCGGTGGACATCCTCCACGACCGCCAGGGCCGCCCGGTGGTGCAGCCGCTGACCGGTCAGGCCTTCAGCGAGGCCTGACCGCGGGGCTGCAGAGGGTAGGGCGTCAGAAGGTGTAGGTGAAACCGGCCTGCACCGTCCGCGGCTCGCCCGGATAGCTGTAGGCGTTCCAGGAACTCTCGTCGTAGCCCTTGTTGAAGACGTTGCGCACGTCCAGGTTCAGCCGCAGGTGCTCGTCGACCTTGTAGAAGCTCAAGAGGTCGGTGACCGTGTAGCTGTCCATCGTGTAGTCGCTGGCGATGGTCTTCTGGCCTTCGCGCTCACCCACGTACTTGAGGTTGGCACCCAGGCCCAGGCCGCGCAGTGCACCGTCGTGGAATTCGTAGACGTTGAGCAGGTTGACGGCATTGCGCGGGATGTTGGTCAGGCGCGTGCCGCGGGCCAGGGTGTTGTCCTTGGTGACCTCGGCATCGGTGAAGGCGTAGCCGCCGAGGATGCGCCAGTTGGGCGTCAGGTCGCCGGTCACGTTGACTTCGAAGCCGCGGCTGCGCACCTCGCCGGCGGCGATGTTGAAGTTTGTGTTGGCCGGGTCCGGGGTCAGGACGTTTTCCTTGACCGTATGGAAGATCGCCGTGTCGACGCTGAGGCGGCCGTCCAGCGCCGCCCACTTCATGCCCACCTCGTAGGCCTTGCCTTCCTCGGGATCGAAACCGCTGCCTTGGAACGCCGCGCCGGTGTTGGGCTTGAACGACTTGGAGGCGCTGGCATAGAGGGCCAGTTCCGGGGTGAGGTCGTAGCTGACGCCCAGGCGCGGGGTGACGGCATTCGAATCCTTGCTCCAGTCACCGGTGACAATCCGTCCGTCGGTCAGGACCTGAGGTGGCGTCTGGTTATCGTAGTCATGCTCGAAGCGTTCCAGGCGCACGCCACCCAGCACCTTGAAACGCTCGGTGAGGGCGATCTGGTCCTGTACGAAGGCCGCCCAGGTCTTGAGGGTCTCGTGGTCGTGGGTGGGGGTACGGGTCAGGGCCGGGCGCGGCTGGCCGAGGACCGGATCGACCAGGTTGACCGCATAGACACCGGTGCCGCCGGGGGAGCGCTGGATGATCGACTGATAGTCGTAGTCTTCCACCTCGATCCCGGTGATCAGGGTGTGGCCGAGGCCGAAGGTGTCGAAGCGCCCGGTCAGGTTCAGCTGCAGGTCGCGATCGCTCCACTCCAGCTTGCGGTAGTTGAAGTTGCGGCCGAGGGTCACGCCGTCGGCCTGCACGCCATTGGCTTCCACGGCATTGCCCTTGAGGCTGCCGTCGAGGTACTGGAAGCCGCCGGCCAGGGTCCAGGCGTCGTTCAACTGGTGCTCGAAGCGCAGCTGATAGGCCTCGCTGTCGCTGTGCAGCAGGTTGGTGGTGCCCTTTTCCCAGGCATTGGTGGAGCGACTGGCCTCGGCGCGCTGGGTCAGGTAGTTGGTGCGGCCGCGATCCAGCGGGGCGTTGCTGCGGATGATGTCCGCCTCGAAGGTGATGAGGGTGGCGTCGGTGGCCTGCCAGCTCAGCACCGGGGCGACTTCGTAGCGCTCGGTGTGCACGTCGTCGCGGAAGGTGTCGCCGCCCTCGGCGATCAGGTTGAGGCGATAGGCCAGGCGGCCGTCCTCGTCCACCGGGCCGGTGGTGTCCAGGGTGCCGCGTTTCTGGCCCTGGTCGGTGAACTGGCTGCCAAGGGTGGTCTTGCGCTCGCCCAGCGGCTGCTTGGTGACCACGTTGAAGGTGCCGCCCGGATCGCTGCGGCCATAGAGGGTCGCGGCCGGGCCGCGCAGGACCTCGACCCGCTCCAGGGTGGCGGCATCCGGCGCGCTGGGATAGCCACGATTCATGGGGAAGCCGTTGCGGAAATACTCGGAGCTGGTGAAGCCACGCACCGTGTAGCTGGTCAGGCCCTGGCCGCCGAAGTTGTTGCCGCGGCCGACGCCACCGGCCTGGTCCAGCGCCTGCTGCAGGCGGGTGGCGGAGAGGTCGTCGAGGGCTTCGCGGGAAACCACGCTCACCGACTGGGGCGTCTCGTGCAGCGGGGTATCGGTACGGGTGGCACTGCTGGAACGCTCTGCCTTGTAGCCCTGCACCGGACCGGTGGGTGATTCGGCCGTGCCGACGATGGTGAGGTCGGACAGCGCCTGGGGCGAATCTTCCGTCTGCTCCTGGGCATGACCGGCGAGGGGGAGGGCACAGAGGGGCAGCAGATAGAGAGCAGGGACCAGCCGGCGCATTGTTATCGTCCTGGGGTTCGGGGAGGCGGATTCTAGAGCCGCTTACAAAGTGGATACAACTGCGAGTCGTTACCGCCTGAGACATATTTTCATCGGACTGGTCGGTTCGTTGGCGACGGCGCGCCCAAATGCCTTCGTCGCCAATTGCCGGCAGACACCTGGCGGGCCTGCGCCGGGAGGCGAGCCCGGCACTTTTGCCGTAGCATGCCGCTTCTTTGCCGTCGTGATCGCCCATGAATACCGCCACCCTTGCCCACCTCTCCGCGCTGCTCCTCGCCGCCCTCGATTCGCCACCCGCCGAGGCGCGCCGGCTGGTGCATGGCCGTGGCCGGCTGCTGCCGGGGCTGGAACAACTCACCGTGGACTGGCTGGAAGGCGTGCTGCGGGTAGGGCTGTTTCGCGAATTGCCCGCCGCCGAGCTGGACGCCCTGCGCACGACTCTGACCGTCCTGGGCGAGACCCCGGCGTGGCGCGCCAGCGGCGCCCGCAGCCTGCTGCTGCAGCATCGCTATCGCCTGGACGCCGCCAGCGAGGCGCTGATCGGCGCGCCGGTGGGCGAGCACGTCATCCATGAAGACGGCCTGAAGTTCGGCCTGGACCTCACCCGCCACCAGAACATGGGGCTGTTCCTCGACATGCGCCTGGGCCGCCGCTGGGTGCGCGAACAGGCCGCCGGTCTGCGCATCCTCAACCTGTTCGCCTACACCTGTGGCTTCTCGGTGGCCGCCCTGGCCGGCGGCGCGGACCAGGTGGTCAATCTGGACATGGCCCGCGGGCCCCTGACCCGCGGTCGCGAGAATCACCGACTCAATGGCCATGAGCTGGGCAAGGTCAGCTTTCTCGGCCATGAACTGTTCAAGTCCTGGGGCAAGGTGCGCAAGCTGGGGCCCTATGACCTGGTGATCGTCGATCCGCCCAGCTTCCAGCAGGGCAGCTTCGCCCTGACCAAGGACTACGCGCGCATCCTGCGCCGCCTGCCCGAACTGCTCACCCCCGGTGGCCGGGTGCTGGCCTGCGTCAACGACCCCGGCGTCGGCGCGGACTTCCTCATCGCCGGCATGGCCCAGGAGGCCCCCGGACTGGCCTTCGTCGAGCGCCTGGCCAATCCACCGGAATTCGCCGACGAGGACGCCGAGGGTGGCCTCAAGGTGCTGGTGTTCCAGCAGGACCAAGCGTCGTAGGTTGGGTTGAGCGTAGCGCAGCCCAACGGTGCCCGGTTTCGACCCCGCCTTGTTGGGCTTCGACGATGAGGCCGTCTCAACCCAACCTACGGAACCCGCCCGTAGGTTGGCGCTGAGCGCCGCGAAGCCCAACGGTGCCCAGCCTCGACCCCGGCCCGTTGGGCTTCGACGATGAGGCCGTCTCAACCCAACCTACGGAATCCGCCCGTAGGTTGGCGCTGAGCGCCGCGCAGCCCAACAGCGCCCAAGGCTGAACATCCCTGTTGGGCTTCGACGATGAGGCCGTCTCAACCCAACCTACGGAACCCGCCCGTAGGTTGGCGCTGAGCGCAGCGAAGCCCAACAGTCCCCGGGTTCGACCCCCAGTTCGTTGGGCTGCGACAGTGGCGCCGTCTCAGCCGCGCCTGCGCGACAGGGCGCCATTTCATCGGGCGCTCGGTACCACTCGGAGGCCCTGGTGGCGGATGAGCGCAGCAGCAGCCATGCTGTGGCGTTACCTGGAAGGAGCGGCAATGGACGTGCAATGGTGGTACTGGCTGGTGCTGGGCGTCGGCCTGATGCTGAGCGAATTGGTGGTGCCGGCCTTTTTCCTGATCTGGTTCGGCCTGGGCGCCCTGCTGGTCGGCGTACTGCTGCTGGTACTGCCGGCGCTGGCGCTGGCCGTGCAACTGCTGGTCTGGAGTCTGGCCTCGCTGGTGGCGGTGTTTCTCTGGTTTCGCTATGGCAAGGACCGTGGCAAGCCCGGTGAAGACTGGAGCGCCGACGTCCATCTGGGCGAGATCGGCCTGCTGGTCGCGGCGGTCGGCCCCTTCGCCCGCGGCCGCGTGCGCTTCCAGAAACCCATCCTCGGCAGCGATGAATGGCCCTGCCTGGCCGATGCCGAGATCGCGGCCGGCGAGCGGGTTCGACTGCTCGCCTTCGAAGGCAACCTGGTCAAGGTCGCCCGTCAATCCTGACGTCTTCCATCCATAGGGACATCGTCCATGAGTGTCAGTCTTATCGTCGCCCTGCTGTTGCTGGTCTTCATCGTCGTCACCGTCGCCAAGGGCGTGCGCCTGGTGCCCCAGGGGCAGGAGTGGATCGTCGAGCGCCTCGGCAAGTACCGCACCACCCTCAAGCCCGGGCTGAATTTCCTCATCCCCTACATGGATCAGGTCAGCTACCGCCTCAGCACCAAGGACCTGATCCTCGAGGTGCAGCAACAGGAGGTCATCACCCGCGACAATGCGGTGATCCTGGCCAATGCCCTGTGCTTCGCCAAGATCGTCGATCCGGCCAAGGCGGCCTATGGCGTGGAAGACTATGCCCAGGCCATCACCAGCCTGGCGATGACCTCGCTGCGCGCCATCATCGGCGAGATGGAACTGGACCAGGCGCTGTCCTCGCGAGACGAGATCAAGGCGCGGCTGAGGGTCAGCATGGCCGAGCAGACCGTGGACTGGGGCATCACCGTCAAGGCGGTGGAGGTGCAGGAACTCAAGCCGACCCCGTCGATGCAGGCGGCGATGGAAATGCAGGCGGCCGCCGAGCGGGAGCGCAAGGCGGTGGTGACCCGGGCCGAAGGCGCCAAGCAGGCCGCCATCCTGGAGGCCGATGCCCGTCTCGAAGCCGCCAAGCGCGACAGTGTGGCCCAGGTGACCCTGGCGCAGGCCTCCGCCGCCGCCCTGAGCAAGATCTCCGAAGCCGTGGGCAGCGAACCGACGCCGGTGCTCTATCTGCTGGGCGAGCGTTATATCAATGCCATGGAAAAGCTGGCCACCAGCGACAACGCCAAGACGGTGGTCCTGCCGGCCGATATCCAGCAGACGCTGCGTGGCCTGCTGGGGACCAAGTCCTAGTCCGGCAGTTGTCGCCAGGCCTGCCCTAGCCCTGCTTAGGCAGGCGCCGATAGAGCTGCTCGACCTTTTCCCGTGCCCAGGGCGTGCGGCGCAGGAAGGTCAGGCTGGATTTGATACTGGGCTCATGGGTGAAGCAGCGCAGCGGGATGCGTCGGCCGAGTTCTTCCCAGCCATGATGCTCCACCAGGCGGGTGAGCAGGGCTTCGAGGGTGATGCCTTCGAGGGAGGCGCGGGGCTTGTCGGACATCGGCTGGGCTCTGGATGAGGGGAGGGCAGTGTAGCCGCTGCAACAGCGCGCTGCGCGTCGAAGCGGTCGACAGTCCACAAACGATGCTGTTCGATAATCGAACTGTTAGTCGATTATCGGATTGTTTGCATGGGTAGGGCTTTGTAGTCTGGCTCCAGACCGCCGCACCGGGCGGCGCCGACAACAAAGACGCGAGTCGACAATCCATGGCCCAGATCCTGTCCCTGAGCGAAGCCATCCAGCGCTTCGTCCACGATGGCGACACCGTCGCCCTCGAAGGCTTCACCCATCTCATTCCGACCGCCGCCGCCCACGAGCTGATCCGCCAGAATCGGCGCGACCTGACCCTGGTGCGCATGACCCCCGACCTGGTCTATGACCTGCTGATCGGTGCCGGCTGTGCCAGGCGGCTGATCTTCTCCTGGGGCGGCAACCCCGGGGTCGGCTCTCTGCACCGCCTGCGTGATGCGGTGGAAAAAGGCTGGCCGCACAAGCTGGAGATTTCCGAGCACAGCCACGCGGCCCTGGCCAATGCCTATGTCGCCGGCGCCTCCAACCTGCCCTTCGCCGTCCTGCGCGGCTACCAGGGCTCGGACCTGGCCAAGGTCAATCCGGACATCAAGTTCATCGCCTGCCCCTTCACCGGCGAGCAGCTCGCCGCGGTGCCCAGCGTGCGCCCTGACGTCACCGTCATCCATGCGCAGAAGGCCGACCGCCAGGGCAACGTGCTGATCCAGGGCATCCTCGGCGTGCAGAAGGAAGCGGCGCTGGCCGCCCAGCGCTGCATCGTCACCGTGGAGGAGATCGTCGACGACCTCCAGGCGCCGATGAACGCCTGCGTGCTGCCGACCTGGGCGCTCAGCGCGGTCTGCGTGGTGCCGGGCGGGGCGCATCCGTCCTATGCCCACGGCTACTACGAGCGGGACAACCGTTTCTACCAGGCCTGGGACCCGATCGCTCGCGACCGCGACACCTTTACCCAGTGGATCGACACCTATATCCGCGGTACCGCGGACTTCGCCGCCTTCCAGGCGAAGCTGGCTGCGGAGGCCTGAATCATGAGCGACTTCACCACCAATGAAATGATGACCGTGGCCGCCGCGCGCCGCCTCGGCAATGGCAGCGTCTGCTTCGTCGGCATCGGCCTGCCGTCCACCGCCGCCAACCTGGCACGCCTGACCCATGCGCCGGACGTGGTGCTGATCTACGAATCCGGTCCCATCGGTGCCAAGCCCTCGGTGCTGCCGCTGTCCATCGGCGACGGCGAACTGGCCGAGACCGCCGACACCGTGGTGCCCACCGGCGAGATCTTCCGCTACTGGCTGCAGGGCGGACGCATCGACGTCGGCTTTCTGGGCGCGGCCCAGGTCGACCGCTTCGGCAACATCAACACCACGGTGATCGGCGACTACCACCAGCCCAAGGTGCGCCTGCCGGGCGCCGGCGGCGCGCCGGAGATCGCCGGCTCGGCCAAGGAGGTGCTGATCATCCTCAAGCAGTCGCACCGCAGCTTTGTCGACAAGCTGGCCTTCATCACCTCGGTGGGCTTCGGCGAGGGTGGCGATCACCGCCAGCAGCTGGGTCTGCCGGGCAAGGGCCCGACCGCCATCATCACCGACCTCTGCATCATGGAGCCGGAAGCCGGCACCCACGAATTCGTGGTGACCGCCCTGCATCCGGGAGTGACCCGCGAACAGGTGGTGGCCGCCACCGGCTGGGCCATCCGTTTCGCCAACCAGGTCGCCACCAGCGCGGCGCCGACGGCGACCGAACTCGCGGCCCTGCGTGATCTGCAGGCCCGGACCAATGCTGCCCACGGCGGCCAGAAAGGAGCTGAGGAATGAGTCGCCCCGTCTATATCTGCGACGCCATTCGGACCCCCATCGGCCGGCTCAACGGCGGACTTTCCGCGGTGCGCGCCGATGACCTGGCGGCCATTCCGCTCAAGGCGCTGCAGGAGCGCAATCCCCAGGTGGACTGGACGGCGGTGGACGAGGTGTTCATGGGCTGTGCCAACCAGGCCGGGGAAGACAACCGCAACGTGGCGCGTATGGCGGTCTTGCTGTCGGGACTACCGGAAACGGTGCCGGGCGTGACCCTCAACCGCCTCTGCGCCTCGGGCATGGAGGCGGTGGGCCAGGCCTATCGCGCCATCGCCCTCGGCGAGATGGAGCTGGTGATCGCTGCCGGGGTGGAATCCATGACCCGCGCGCCCTATGTGATGGGCAAGGCCGACAGCGCCTTCGGTCGCGGCCAGAAACTGGAGGACACCACCCTGGGCTGGCGCTTCATCAATCCGGCGATGACGGAGGCCTACGGCGTCGACAGCATGCCGGTCACCGGCGACAACGTCGCCGCCGACTATGGCGTCAGCCGCGCCGACCAGGACGCCTTCGGCCTGCGCAGCCAGCAGCGTGCCGCGGCGGCCCAGGAATCCGGCTACTACGCCGAGGAAATCGTTCCGGTGATCATCAAGGGCAAGAAGGGTGACTTGGTGGTGGCGCAGGACGAGCATCCGCGTCCGGACACCACCGCCGAAGGCCTGGCCAAGCTCAAGCCGGTCAACGGTCCGGACCGGACCGTGACCGCCGGCAATGCCTCGGGGCTCAACGACGGCGCCTCGGCGATCATCCTGGCCTCGGCGGAAGCGGTGCAGAAGCACGGCCTCACGCCCCGCGCCCGGGTACTGGGCATGGCCAGCAGCGGGGTAGCGCCGCGCATCATGGGCGTCGGTCCGACCCCGGCGGTGCGCAAGCTGCTGCAGCAACTGGATCTGTCCATCGAGGCCTTCGACGTCATCGAACTCAACGAGGCCTTCGCCGCCCAGGGCATCGCCGTCCTGCGCGAACTGGGCGTGGCCGACGACAGCCCCAAGGTCAATCCCAACGGCGGCGCCATCGCCCTGGGTCATCCCCTGGGCATGAGCGGCAACCGCCTGGTGCTCACCGCGGTGCACTACCTGGAAAAGACCGGCGGCCGCCTGGGTCTCGCCACCATGTGCGTGGGCGTCGGCCAGGGGCTGGCGCTGGCGGTGGAGCGGGTGGACGGGATCTGAGGCTTTGTCGCTGAGGCAAATCGCGGCCATGGCGGTCCGCCGAGGCGGCCGCTCCTACAAAAGCTCGATGTATTTGTAGGAGCGGCCCATGGCCGCGATAGCCAGAGCTGATCCTAGAGCGGTCGCCTCGGCAACCTACCAAGACTTCATCCACTGCTAGCCTCAATCCATGCCCACATCCCCTGTAACCGCGTGTGTCTCTCCTGGTCCGATGGCGGTAGGCTGTCCCCCGTCCATCCATACCTATAATTAAGGATCTCCATGAGCACTCACCCGCATTACAGCTTCGAGGAGCGCAAGAAGCGCATCTTCGCCATCGTCGGCGCCTCGTCCGGCAACCTGGTGGAATGGTTCGACTTCTACGTCTACGCCTTCTGTTCCATCTATTTCGCCGCCGCCTTCTTCCCGAAGAGCGATCCCACCGTGCAGCTGCTGAGCACCGCCGGCGTCTTTGCCGCGGGCTTTCTCATGCGCCCCCTGGGCGGCTGGATCTTCGGGCGCGTCGCCGACAAGTACGGCCGGCGCACCTCCATGGTCATCTCCATCCTGATGATGGGCGCCGGCTCCCTGGCCATCGCCTGCCTGCCCACCTATGCCAGCATCGGCGTCGCGGCGCCGGCTCTGCTGCTGCTCGCGCGGCTGCTGCAGGGCATCTCGGTGGGCGGTGAATACGGCACCACCGCCACCTACATGAGCGAGGTGGCGCTGCGTGGCCAGCGCGGCTTCTTCGCCTCCTTCCAGTACGTCACCCTGATCGGCGGCCAGTTGCTGGCGGTGCTGGTGGTGGTGATCCTGCAGCAGGTCCTGAGCGATGCCGACCTGCGTGCCTGGGGCTGGCGGATTCCCTTCCTGGTCGGCGCCGCCGCGGCCGTGGTCTCGCTGTTCCTGCGTCGCTCGCTGGAAGAGACCACCACCGCCGAGACCCGCGCCAACAAGGAGGCCGGTACCCTCAGCGGCCTGTTCAAGCATCACAAGGCGGCCTTCTTCACCGTGCTCGGCTACACCGCCGGCGGCTCGCTGATCTTCTACACCTTCACCACCTACATGCAGAAGTACCTGGTCAACACCAGCGGCATGGACGCCAAGACCGCCAGCGGCGTGATGACCTGCGCCCTGCTGGTGTTCATGCTCATGCAACCGCTGTTCGGCATGCTCTCCGACCGCATCGGCCGGCGCGCCTCCATGCTGCTGTTCGGCGGCCTGGGCACGGTCTGCACCTGGCCGATCCTCACGGCGCTGGCCAGCGTCCAGAGTCCCTTCGTGGCCTTCCTGCTGATCTGCCTGGCCATGGCCATCATCAGCCTCTACACCTCCATCAGCGGCCTGGTGAAGGCGGAGATGTTCCCGCCGGAAGTGCGCGCCCTCGGCGTGGGCCTGTCCTATGCGGTGGCCAATGCCATCTTTGGCGGTTCGGCGGAATTCGTCGCCCTGAGCTTCAAGACCCAGGGGCATGAAGAAGTCTTCTACATCTATGTCTCGGTGATGCTGGCGGTGGCCTTCCTGGTCAGCCTCCGGCTGCCGCGGCAAGCCACCTATCTGCATCACGACCACTAAGCGAGAGGAGTCCTTCATGTCCAACCTGCTATTCGACGCCTACTTCACCAGCGCCGCCATGCGCGCGGTGTTTTGTGACCACGGCCGACTGCAGGGCATGCTGGACTTCGAAGCGGCCCTGGCGCGTGCCGAGGCGGCGGTGGGGGTGATCCCGCAGACGGCGGTGGCGCCCATCGCCGCCGCCTGCCGCGCCGAGCGGTATGACGCGGCCGAGCTGGCCCGGGCCGTGGTCAGCGCCGGCAACTCCGCCATTCCGCTGGTCGAGGCGCTGGGCCGGCAGATCGCCGCCCAGGACCCCGAGGCCGAGCGCCATGTGCATCGCGGCGCCACCAGCCAGGACGCCATGGACAGCGGCCTGGTGCTGCAGATCCGCCAGGCGCTGGACCTGCTGGACGCCGACCTGGCGCACCTAGCCGAGGCCCTGGCCATCCAGGCCGAGCGCCATGCCGGTACCGTGCTGGCCGGTCGTACCTGGCTGCAGCACGCGACGCCGGTGACCCTCGGTATGAAGCTGGCCGGAGTGCTGGGCGCCCTCACCCGGCATCGCCAGCGCCTGGCCGAACTGCGGCCGCGGGTGCTGGTACTGCAATTCGGCGGCGCCTCGGGCAGCCTGGCCGCCCTGGGCGATCAGGCCCTGCCGGTGGCCGAGGCCCTGGCCCGGGCGCTGGCGCTGAGCCTGCCGGAGCAACCCTGGCACACCCAGCGCGATCGCCTGGTCGAGGTCGGCGCCTGGCTCGGCCTGGTGGCCGGCAGCCTGGGCAAGCTGGGCCGCGATCTGTCGCTGCTGATGCAGACCGAAGCCGCCGAGGTCTTCGAGCCCTCGGCGCCGGGCAAGGGGGGCTCTTCCACCATGCCGCACAAGCGCAATCCGGTGGGCGCCGCGGTGCTGATCGCCGCCGCCACCCGCGCGCCGGGTCTGGTCAGCACCCTGTTTTCCGCCATGCCCCAGGAGCACGAGCGCAGCCTGGGGCTCTGGCACGCCGAGTGGGAGACCCTGCCGGAGCTGTTCTGCCTGGTCGCCGGCGCCCTGCAACAGGCCCAGGCCATCGTCGCCGGGCTGGAGGTCGACGCCGCGCGCATGCAGGCCAACCTGGAATTGACCCACGGCCTGGTGCTGGCCGAGGCGGTCAGCATCGCCCTGGCCGGACGGCTGGGGCGCGAGGCCGCTCACCACCTGGTGGAGCAGAGCTGCAAGCGCGCCGTCCAGGAAGGGCGTCACCTGCGCCAGGTACTGGGCGATACGCCGGAAGTGACCGCCGAACTCTCCAGCGCCGAGCTGGATCGCCTGCTGGACCCCGCCCATTATCAGGGCCAGGCCCGCGCCTGGGTAACCCGCGCCCTGGCCGAACACCGCACCCTGCTTGCCCATCCCTAGACCAGAGGACTGCCTGATGCCCAGCGTACGTCTCGCCGATGGCGACCTGAACTACCAACTGGAGGGCCCCGCGGGCGCCCCCGTGCTGATCCTGTCCAACTCCCTGGGCACCCACCTGGCCATGTGGGACGACCAGGCCGCCGCCTTCAGCGAGCGCTTTCGCCTGCTGCGCTACGACACCCGCGGCCATGGCGCCTCCCTGGTGACGCCCGGCCCCTATCGCATGGACGGGAACGGTCGCGACGTCCTGGCCCTGGCCGACGCCCTGGGCATCGACCAATTCGCCTTCTGCGGCCTGTCCATGGGCGGCTCCATCGGCCAGTGGCTGGGCATCAATGTCCCCGAGCGGATCACCCGTCTGGTGCTGTGCAACACCGCCGCCAAGATCGGCACCCCCGAGGTGTGGAACGGGCGCATCCAGACCGTCGAAGCCGGCGGCGAGCAGGCCATGCGCGACCTGCGCGACGCCTCCATCGGTCGCTGGTTCACCCCCGACTTCGCCAGCGCCGAGCCGGACCGGGTCGATCGCATCGTCGCCATGCTCGCCGGCACCTCGCCCCAGGGCTACGCCGCCAACTGCGCGGCGGTGCGCGACGCCGACTTCCGCGAGGTACTGGACGCCATCCGCGCGCCGACGCTGATCGTCGCCGGCAGCCACGACGCCGTGACCACCCCGGCCGACGGCCGCTTCCTGCAGGAGCGCATCCCGGGCGCCGAGTACGTCGAGTTTCCCGCCGCCCACCTGTCCAATGTGCAGATGGGCGCTGCCTTTACCCAGCGCGTGCTGGCCTTTCTGAGCGCCTGAAGGAGTCGATCTTGGACGAAAGAGAACGTTATGAAGCCGGCATGCAGGTCCGCCGCGCGGTGCTGGGCGACGCCCACGTCGATCGCAGCCTGGAAAAGCTGACCCCCTTCAACGAAGAATTCCAGGAGATGATTACCCGCCACGCCTGGGGCGACATCTGGACCCGCCCGGGCCTGCCGCGGCACACCCGCAGCCTGATCACCATCGCCATGCTGATCGGCATGAATCGCGAAGGCGAACTGCGCCTGCACCTGCGTGCCGCCCGCAGCAACGGGGTGACACGGGAGGAGCTCAAGGAGCTGATCATGCAGAGCGCCATCTACTGCGGCATTCCGGCGGCCAATGCCACCTTCCACCTGGCGGAGGCGGTATGGGATGAGTTGGGGGTGGAGTCGCTGGAGGGGTGATATTTCCCTCCTTGGCCCCCTTGGATGACGCCCGCCGGATTGGATTTGGTGGGCGTTTTTTTGTGGGAGGGGAGGAGATTGGATTTTGTTGCCTAAGCTGATCATCGCGATTTGTTGAAGATCCTTGTTTCGCCTGGCCGGTGACTCACTTTTCTTTGCTTGTGCAAAGAAAAGTAAGCAAAAGAAAGCACACCCCGACAGTTCGGCCCTCCGCTTCGCTCCGGGTGCCCTCGCTCCGGCGCCGCTCCGGGGTCACGGCACGAAGGGGCCTCCTGCCCCTCGCGCCTTGCTCGGCGTCCTGCCTCGCATCCCCCTCCGCAACACCTGCACTCGGCCTCACTGACGGGGACGGGGCGCCAGCCTGAGACTGCGGTGCTTACAGGCAGAGCCAGAGTCAGTCGTAGCGTGGAAAACCGCGCAGCGTTTTCCACTGGCGCGTAACGTCGATCCCTGTGGACAAGGTTTCGCCGTTGTCCACGCTACAAACGGTTATGGCTTTTCAACCAACACTTTCAGGCTAGCGAATCGCCCCGTTCAGGAGGGCGAACGCCAGTGTCGTGGAGTGGGTCGAGCCGCATGGATGCGGCGAGAGGTCCAGTGGGCCATGGACGGCCCATCTGGACCGACCCCGGAACGG
>NZ_JASCON010000007.1:0-101091 GCF_029959585.1 Pseudomonas sp. PS02302 | reverse complement strand
GGGGCCGCGCCGCAGTCGACGAGAAACCAGCCCTTGCCGTGGACCACTATCAGGGCATGGGCCGAGACGTTGCGCCGCCGGGTCGGCACCCCGGCCGAGGTGCCGAGAAACAAGAGATCCATGGGGGCTCCAGACAAAAGGCCAGTCTAGCGTGGCCGACCCGCTGTCGCCC
The DNA here is from genome assembly GCF_029959585.1 of Pseudomonas sp. PS02302. Classification (NCBI taxonomy): domain Bacteria; kingdom Pseudomonadati; phylum Pseudomonadota; class Gammaproteobacteria; order Pseudomonadales; family Pseudomonadaceae; genus Pseudomonas; species Pseudomonas sp. PS02302. Next base: position 100,919 of record NZ_JASCON010000007.1, on the reverse strand, counting down.
GGGCAACAGCGGCCAGGCACTCCTGCTGCCGGCCAGGCAGTCCAGGCCCGGCAAACCCCGGAAAAGCGGCCTTTCAGGTCCTGGCAACGCTCTTGCAAAGCCTCTGGCGTCGACCTTCCAACCGCCGAGGATCACCATGAATCTGCCCGCTCGCCACCTGCCGCCCACCCCTGCGCCCAGCCCCGACTACGAACAGCTGGCCGCGCGCTTTCGGCCGCTCTTTGCCCGAATCGCCGAAGGCGCCCTGGAACGCGAGCGCCAGCGCACCCTGCCCTATGCGCCCGTCGCCTGGCTCAAGGACGCCGGCTTCGGCGCCGTGCGGGTGCCCGTGGAGTTCGGCGGCAGCGGTGCCAGCCTGCCGCAACTGGTACGGCTGCTGATCGAACTGGCAGCCGCCGACAGCAATCTGCCCCAGGCGCTGCGCGGCCACTTCGCCTTTGTCGAGGACCGCCTCAATGCCCATGCCAGCGCTTCCCAACAGGTCTGGTTCGAGCGCTTCGTCGCCGGTGACCTGGTGGGCAACGCCTGGACCGAGATCGGCACCGTCAAGCTCGGCGAGGTCATCACCCGGGTCAGCCAACAGGACGGTGAGTGGCGTATCAACGGCACCAAGTACTACAGCACCGGCAGCCTGTTCGCCGACTGGATCGACGTCTACGCCCAGCGCGACGACACCGGGGGCGACGTCATCGCCGCCATCCGCACCGACCAGCCCGGCGTGCGCCAGTCCGACGACTGGGACGGCTTCGGCCAGCGCACCACCGCCAGCGGCACCTCGGTGTTCGAAGACGTCCGCGTGGCGCCCGAGAATCTCATCGACTTCGCCACCCGCTTCAAATACCAGACCGCCTTTTACCAGCTGGTGCTACTGGCCGTGATCACCGGCAGCGGCCAGGCGGCCGTGCGCGAATTCGCGAGGGAAGTACGCGGGCGCACCCGGGTCTACAGCCATGGCAACGCCAGCGCGGCCAGTACCGATCCCCAGGTGCAGCAGGTGGTGGGCAAGGCCTCGGCCTTCGTCTATGCCGCCGCAGCCGCAACCCTGGCAGCCGCCACCGCGGCCCAGGCGGCCTTCGAAGCCCGCTATGCCGGGGATGCCGCCGCCGAGCACGCCGCCAACGTGGCGGCGGAACTGGAATCGGCCCAGGCGCAATCGGCGGTCGCCGAGCTGGTGCTGAAGGCCACCAGCGACCTCTTCAATGCGCTGGGGGCCTCGGCGACCCGTGCCAGCAAGGGCCTGGATCGCCACTGGCGCAATGCCCGCACCGCGGCCTCGCACAATCCGCTGATCTACAAGGAACGCATCGTCGGCGCCTGGGAGATCGACGGCAGCGAACCGCCCTTCGTCTGGCAGATCGGTGGCGGCAGCAAGCAGGGCTGACCGCCTGAATGCACAACGGCAACCCTGGGGTTGCCGTTGTGCATTCAGCGTGCGGGATCAGTTCGACAGCTGGCGGGCGAAGCGCCCCACGGCGCCGACCACCCGCTGGGCGCCATCCTGGATCTCCACGATCACCTGCCCGGCCTGCCCCGCCAGCTCCAGGCCCTGCTCGGCCTGACGCCGGCCGTTCTCGATCACCGTCACGGCTTCGCCGGCCAGTTGCTGGTTCTGCTGTACCACCCCGACGATCTCCTCGGTCGCCTTGCTGGTGCGCGAGGCCAGTTGCCTGACCTCGTCGGCCACCACGGCGAAGCCGCGGCCCTGCTCGCCGGCCCGGGCCGCCTCGATGGCGGCATTGAGCGCTAGCAGGTTGGTCTGTTCGGCGATGCCGCTGATGGTCTTGATGATAGTGCCGATCACCTGGGACTGGTTGTCCAGCGCCTCGATGCCCTTCACCGCCTCCTGCATCTGGGTCGCCAGGGCGCGCATGACGTCCACCGTCTGCTGCGCCACCGCCGCACCCTTGCGGGCGGTGTCGTCGGTATGCCGGGAGGTCTCGAAGGCTACGCTGGCGGCCTCGGACACCGCCTGTTCCTGCTGGACCTGATCGGTGATCACGGTGGCGAACTTGACCACCTTGTACAGGCGCTCATGGGCGTCGATCACCGGGTTGTAGGAGGCTTCCAGCCAGACATCGCGGCCATGGGCATCCAGGCGCTTGAAGCGATCCACGACGAATTCGCCGCGACGCAGGCGCGCCCAGAATTGCTGATAGGCCTCGGAGTTTGCCTCGGCCGCCTCGCAGAACAGCCGGTGGTGCTTGCCCTTGATCTGCGCCAGGGAATAACCCATGGCCTGCAGGAATCTGTCGTTGGCGTCGAGCACCTCGCCGTCGAGGTTGAATTCGATGACCGCCGTGGAACGGCGCAGCGCCTTGAGCAGGCTTTCGTGCTCGCGCGAGGTCTCGATGGTTCTCGTCAGGTTATTGCAGAACAGTCGGAAGCGCGTCACCTGGCCCTGGCCATCATGGAACGGGTGCAGGATGCCCCTCAACCAGGCTTCCTTACCGTCGCCGCGCAAGAGATGCAGGGCCCCGCTATAGGGCTCGCCACGACTCAGGCACTGCTGCAGGCGACGGTTGTATTCCTGGTTTCTGACATGCCCCGGCACCAGATCCAGGAGCGGACGACCCAGCAGATCCGCGGCGCGCAGGCCCATTTCCTTTTCGAAATTGGCGTTCACCGCGGTCACGCGGCCCTGGCCGTCCAGCTCCAGGCCAATCATCTCGACGTCGAGCTCGGCCTTTAGTCGCTTGAAGGAATCCACCTGCTCGCGGAGACGCTGCAGTTCTTGTTTTAATCCTTTGTTGAACATGACACGCCCCTGGTCGGGAGATTGAGTTAATTCAGTGTCGGCAGCCAATAGTCAGGGCTTAAATGAGATAGCGAAAAAAGATGACCAGGCGGTCGGAATGCAAGATGGGTGGCGCCACGCCATTAACTAATAACAAAAAAATATTTCAACTAAGGGTTTGGCTCGCATTACGTTCTAACACCTGCAATCCCCTCCACCGCACGAGTCCCTCATGTCCGATGCCCTGCTGGATCCCCTCACGCCTCTGCTGGAACGCTTCGCCATCACCGCGGCCGAGCGCGATCGCCAGGGCGGTACGCCCAAGAGCGAGCGTGACGCCTTGCGCCAGAGCGGTCTCCTGGCCCTGAGCATTCCCGAGGAGCTGGGCGGCCTCGGCGCCGCCTGGGACCAGACGCTGGAGGCCGTGCGGCGGCTGGCCCGGGTCGACAGCTCCCTGGCCCACGTGTTCGGCTTCCATCATCTGCTGCTGGCCACCGCCCAGTTGTTCGGCCAGCCTGCGCAATGGCGACCCTGGCTGGAGAGCACCGCGCGCGATGCCCTGTTCTGGGGGAACGCGCTCAATCCCCTGGATCGCCGCACCCTTGCCCGCCGCAGCGGCGATGCCTGGCAGGTGGATGGCCAGAAGAGCTTTTGCAGCGGTGCCCTGGACTCGGATCTGTTGCTGCTCTCGGCGCTGGAGAACGATGACAGCGGACGCCTGCTGATAGCCGTGGTGCCTACCGGGCGCGCCGGCATCCAGTTGTTCGACGACTGGGACAACAACGGCCAGCGCCAGACCGACAGTGGCAGCGCGCGCTTCGACGGCGTACGCGTCGAACAGCAGGAATGGCTGCTCGACCCCGGCCCGCTGAGCACGCCCTTCGCCTGCCTGCGGCCGCTGCTGGCCCAGCTGATCTTCGCCAACATCTTTCTCGGCCTGGCCGAAGGCGCCTTCGCCGAGGCGCGCCGCTACACCACCACCCAGGCGCGCCCCTGGTTCAAGTCAACGGCCGCCAGCGCCAGCGAAGACCCCTACATCCTGCGCCACTACGGCGAGTTCTGGGTCGCCCTGGAGAGCAGCCGGCTGCTGGTCGAGCGCGCCAACGGCGCCTTCGCCCAGGCGTGGCAACAGGGTACGGCCCTTACCCCAGCGGCACGGGGCGAACTGGCCATCGCCATCGCCACGGCCAAGGTCGCCGCCAGCCGGCACGGCCTCGATCTCGCCAGCCGCCTGTTCGAGGTCGGCGGCGCCCGGGCCACCGCCGGTGCGCTGCGCCTGGATCGCTACTGGCGCAACCTGCGCACCCAGACCCTGCACGATCCGGTCGACTACAAGTTGCACGAGCTAGGCGAGTGGGCCCTCAACGACACCCTTCCCACCCCCAGCTTCTACTCCTGAGGAATCCCCGATGACCCTGCTGACCCTGACGCGCACGCACGAGGTGCCCCGCTACCGCGCGACCGCCCAGGTGTTCGCCGATCCCAAATCGCGCGACCTGCTCGCCCACCTGGAAAAGATCGCACCGAGCGACGCCAGTGTGCTGGTGATCGGCGAGACCGGTACCGGCAAGGAACTGATCGCGCGGCATATCCATGCGCTGAGTCAGCGCCATGCCGGCCCCTTCGTCGCCGTCAATTGCGGCGCCTTTGCCGAGAGTCTGGTCGAGGCCGAGTTGTTCGGCCATGAGAAAGGTGCCTTCACCGGCGCCCTCGCCGCGCGCGCCGGCTGGTTCGAGGAAGCCAACGGCGGCACTCTGTTTCTCGACGAGATTGGCGACCTGCCACTGTCGGTGCAGGTCAAGCTGCTGCGCGTCCTGCAGGAGCGCGAGGTGGTACGGCTAGGCTCTCGCCGCAGCCTGCCGCTGAACGTAAGGATCATCGCCGCCACCAACGTCCCGCTGGACCGGGCGGTGGCCGAAGGCTCCTTTCGCGAAGACCTCTGGTACCGCCTCAATGTGGTCAGCCTGCCGCTATTGCCGCTGCGCCAGCGCCAGGGCGATATCCTGCCGCTGGCGCGGCACTTCCTCCACGCCTATGCCCAGGCGCCTGTTTCTCTGAGTGCGGCAGCCGAGCGGCGTCTGCTGGAACACCCCTGGCCGGGCAATATCCGCGAACTGGAAAACACCCTGCAGCACGCCCTGCTGCTCAAGTCCCAGGGCCAGCTGGAAGCCAGCGACCTGACCTTTGTCCCGCGGCCCAGCCTGGTCCTGCCGGCGCCACGGCCGGTCGAAACAGCGCCGGTGGACAGCCTGCTGACCGAGGCCTTCGCCCAGTTGTTCGAAGAGCAACCGGAGGCCCTGCACGAGCGCGTCGAAGAGGCCCTGGTGCGCGCGGCCTATCGCTTCTGCCACCGCAACCAGGTCCATACCGCGCGCCTGCTGGGGCTGAGTCGCAACGTCACCCGCGCCCATCTGATCCGCATCGGCGAACTGGTGGTCAATCACCGTCGCCCGCTCGTGGCCCGGCCGGAACGCGAGCTGCGCTTCTCCATCTGAAGGGCACTCTTCACGCCTGGGGTACCCGCCTGCCGAGGTGCCCCTTACACTGGGGTTTTGCCCCCGCGAGGCCCCGCATGAACGCCCGTACCCTGCTGCACCGCCATCCCGCCCGGCGTGACGACATCGGTGACCTCCAGACCCGCCGCCCGCTGCCGGGCCCCGGCCTGCCGCATCTGGACCCCTTCCTGTTCCTCAATCACCACGGCCCCCAGGTCTATCCGCCGCACAATGCCGGCCTGCCCTTTGGTCTTCATCCCCATCGCGGTTTCGAGACGGTGACCTTCATCCTCGCCGGTTCGCTGGCCCACCGCGACAGCGGCGGCCACGAAAGCGTCATCGAAGCCGGGGGCATCCAGTGGATGACCGCGGGCAGCGGCCTGGTGCATGCCGAGCTGTCGCCCGCGGCCTTCAAGCGCGATGGCGGCGACCTGGAGATCCTGCAGCTGTGGGTCAATCTCCCGGCCCGCCTCAAGTTCACGCCACCGGCCTACCAGGGCGTCACTGTCGACGCCATGCCGCTGATCGAAGAGGATGAAGGCCGGGTGCGCATCCGACTCACCTCCGGCACTCACCAGGGTGTCCAGGGCGCCGTGCAGACGCCGACGCCCATCACCCTGATGACCGTCGAGATCGCCCCCGGCGGCCGCGCCACCCTGCCCGCTCCCGCGGGTGCCACGGTGTTCTGCTACGGCGTCCGCGGCACCCTGCAGATCGCTGGTCATGACGAAGCCCCCTGGCAGCTGTTCGAATTCGCCGATGACGGCGACCACCTCGAAGTCGCCAGTCGCGACGGCGCGGTACTGCTCTATGGCCATGCGGCGCCCTTTGCCGAACCCATCGTCGCCCACGGCCCCTTCGTCATGAACAGCGCCGAGGAGATCCGCCAGGCAATCCGCGATTATCAGGCGGGCCTGTTCGGCGACGTGCCGGAGTGAGCCTGCCATAGGGCCGCGCTCAGGCTAGAATCCGGCTTTTGCCGGGAGCACAGCGATGAGTGACGAATTGCGGATCGAGGACCAGGTGGTGGGCGACGGCAAGGCGGTGGTCAAGGGCGCCCTGATCACCACCCACTACGAAGGCTGGCTGGACGACGGCACCCTGTTCGATTCTTCGCGCGCCAAGGGCCGGCCCTTCCAGTGCGTCATTGGCACCGGCCGGGTGATCAAAGGCTGGGATCAGGGACTGATGGGCATGCGGGTGGGCGGCAAGCGGCGCCTGGAGGTGCCGGCGGCCCTCGCCTATGGCGAGCGCCAGGTCGGCGCGCTGATCAAGCCACATGCCAACCTGACTTTTGAAATCGAATTGCTGGAAGTCCTGACGCGAGACGATTGAAACCTGACCGACTTCAGTTCGGTACCTTGGTCTTGGTATTGCGGCGCACCAGTTCGAGCTGGGCTTCGAGCACGCTCAGCCGGGCGAACTGCCGCGTGTAGATGACGAATTGCTCCTGGAAGCTCTGTCGGCTCCGGGCCAGATCCTGTCGATGACTGAGGATCTGCTCTTCGAGATTCTGCAACCGTTGCTGGGTGGTTTGCGTCATGGCACCTACTCCTTGTGCTTGGGATGTCAATCGGACTCTAACCGTCCCCTGACAAGTCGAGCTATAGCCGTTCGTCGTCCCCTAAACCACCGATGCAGAGCCGTTTCGTCTCGCAGAGGCGGGTTCGTGACCTCTGAAAAGTTCCCTTTTCCTTACCGATCGATCAAGAAAAAAGGCGACGAGCCTCGGCAGGGTCGTCGCCTTCAGGACAGCCGCAGCGAAGGCTAGCGCGGTCCTACCGCCGTGCAGCTGTTGCTGGCATCGACATACTTCTTCAGGGTCGGCCACTGCGGCCGCTCCACGCCATTGATCGGCTCCACCGCCAGGGCGGCAGCTCCCCAGCCCGGGCCGGCCGCCCAATAGGTCAGCGGCATGCAGTTCTGCTGCAGATAGGCCAGCAGATTGTCGGTGGCGGCCAGCCAGCGGCTGTCGCCTGCCGGTACGCCGAACTCGGCGATCATGCCCCGCTTGCCGTTGCGCTTGAGCCATTCGACGAAGGGCTTGACGCGATTGACCCCCACCTGCGGATCGAAGTTGTTCATGTTCTGTGCGGTGTAGCTGCCACTGCCATCCTCATCGAGGTAGACGTTGGCCGCGTAGATGATGTTGTTGGCCGGATCCTTCAGATTGAGCAGGGCATTGCTCACGCCCGGCCAGTTGGCCGCGCTACCCCAGGCATTGCCCTGGACGATCACCGGGTGGGTGCGGTCCATGGTGCGCACCCCGTCGATGCCGGACTGCGCCGTCACCGGCCAGCCGCTGTCGGCGCCATTGGGCTTGCCCATGATGTCATAGCCATAGAGCGCGGCATGGTTGCCCCACTGGTAGGCCAGGCGGTACATCAGATCCCAGTAGTTGAAGTTGGTAACGGTACCGGTGCCGATCAGGGTGCCCTTGTAGCGCCCGCCGTTGTCCAGCGCCAGGATCACCTTCATGTTGTACTTCTTGGCCAGCTCCAGCACCTGGGTGACCTGCTGGGTGTACGCCCCTTCCAGGCTCCCGAAGAAGCGCGTTTGCAGACGTTCCCAGATCACCGGGAAGCGGATCAGCCGTACGCCCTTGGCGCTCCACTGCTGGAAGTTGGCCTCGCCCGGCATGATGTAGTTGACGTTGAGTACCCCGGGCAGCGTCTGAGGTGCAAAGGCGGCACCCGAGAAGTTCAGCCCCACCAGATTGAGCTTGGCACTGTTGGCGGGCGTACCGCTCGATCCCGTCGGCGTGGTCGTGGAACCAGCTGCCGGCGTGGTGGAGCCCGTGGAGCCCGAGCTGCCGGCACCCGTCGCAGGCTTCACCTCGACCACCGGCGCCGTCACGGCCGGAGCCGCGCTGCCCGTGTTGGTGCCCGCGTTGCTGCCCGAACTGGAGCTGCCCGCACTGCCGGTACTGCCCGTCGTGGTCCCGGGTACCGTCGCCGGCGTGCCGGAGGTGGTGGTGGTGCCGGTCTTCAGGGTCTTGGGATAACCATAGGCATTGCCATCGAGCTGCGGGCTCTCGATGAAGACGCTCATGTTGCTGCCGACGACCTGGGCATAGGTCACCTTGTAGCTTTTGCCATCGGCTGGCGTGAGCTGCGCGCCCACCTTGAAGGCGCCCACGTTCGCGGCCGACGCCGGAATGGAGAAGCCCGCCGACTTGCGATAGACGCCGTGCAGCCAGTCTTCGTTGGTGAAATCGTTGATCGAGGTAGTCACCCCGGTCGTGGTCGAGCCACCGCTATTGCCGCTGCCCGCGGGGGTACCAGTGCTCGGGCTGCTACCACTGTTCGAACCGCTATTGCCGCTGCTGGAGCCACCGCTGCTGCCCGTGGAGCCGCTGGAGCCGCCCGTGGCACCGGTGCCACTGGCCGGGGTGCTGCCCGTGCCGCTGGCAAGCGGGCCGATGGCGGTGCAGCTGCTGTCATCGATGTATTTCTTCAGGGTCGGCCACTGCGGCCTGTCGGCGCCGTTGACGGGTTCCACCGACAGGAAGTAGTTGCCCCAGCCCGGACCTGCCGCCCAGTAGGTCGAAGGAATGCAGTTCTGCTTGAGATAGGCCAGCATCCGGTCCATCAGCGGCAGCCAGCGGGGATCGTTATCCGGCACGCCGAATTCGCCGATCATGCCCCTCTTCTTGTTCTTCTTCAGCCACTCGACGAAGGGGCGCACACGCTCCACGCCGTAGTCCGGGCCCAGCTTGCCGACATCGATGCCGGTGTAGTTGCCGCCCGCGCTCTCGTCGAAATAGGAATGCGCCTGGAAAATCAGGTTATCGGACGGATCCTTGAGTGCCAGCAGGGAGTCGTTCCACCACGGCCAGCGGGTCGCCTCCGACCAGCCGTTGCCTTCGATCATGATGGGCTTGGTCTTGTCCACCGCGCGGACCCCATTGATGCCGTACTGGGCGGCGATCGGCCACTGGGCCATGGAGTCGTGGGGCTCATTCATGATGTCGTAGGCGTACAGCGACGGCTGACTGCTCCAGCGCTGGGCGATCCGGGTCATGATCTCCTGGTAGCGGTCATAGGGCACCGCCGCGCTGCCGATCACCGACCCGCGATAGAAGGTGTAGTTGTGCAGGTCGAGGATGATGCGCATGCCGTACTTCTGCGCATTGGCGAAGGTCTGGTCCACCAGCGCGGCATAGGTCGGGTCCAGCGGACCACCCAGCACCGGTTGCAGGCGCTCCCAGATGACCGGGAAGCGGATCAGCTTGATGCCCTTGCCACTCCACTGCTTGAAGTAGGCCTCGACGGGAAAGATGTAGTGGGTGCCATTGACGCCCGGCAGTACCTGGCCAGCGAAACCGGCACCGGACAGATTGAGGCCGACCAGATTGACCTGCTCGGCCTTGGCACCAGTGGCCAGGGTCAGGGCGGCGACGAAGGGCAGCAGCTGGGCGGCCCTGCGGGAAAACTTCAGGAAGGATGGATTCATCATCACCAACTGCGCTAAATCGACAGCGCGCTCCCTGAACACTGGCCGATATGAAGTGAGAGAAGAGTCGCGCAGTCATGGCTGACGCAACGTTGCCTCCAGGCACCTTGACCTATACAAGCCACATGCCAACTTCATGATTCATAACGATGGCCACTATTTGGACATCACTCATTAAAATTACAAATCACTGATTTATAACTATTTTATTTAATTACCGTTCATCGCTGCCGACAGATGAATCCTTTCAGCTGAAGTTGCCGGGCCTTCAACTCGGATCCGCCGTCAAATTTATTTCTTCAATTGTCGAACAACCGCCCAAAAGTTCCCGAAGGTGCCAAAAAAAGTAAGTCACAAAATAACGTGATGCATATCACAAAGTGCTGGAACAGGAACTGCCTACCTATAGCTCGGGTCATGGCTATAACCGTTCCCGGAGCCCCCCATGACCTCCCTTACCCTTGCGACCTATAACGTCAACGGCATTCGTGCGCGGCTGCCCATCCTCCTGCAGTGGCTGGAGCGCGAGCAGCCCGACATCGTCTGCCTGCAGGAACTGAAGGCGAAGTCCGCCGACTTTCCCCAGGCGGAACTGGAAGGCGCGGGATACGGCGCGCTGTGGGACGGTCAGCCCTCTTGGAACGGGGTCGCCATCCTGGCGCGCGACGACCAGCCACTGGAGATTCGCCGGGGCCTGCCGGGAATGGCCGACGACCCGCAACGCCGCTACCTGGAGGCAGCGGTGCAAGGCGTGGTGGTGGCCAGCCTCTATCTACCCAACGGCAATCCCTGGCCGGGTCCCAAGTTCGACTACAAGCTGACCTGGTTCGAGCGCCTCATCGAGCATGCCCAGGGTCTGCGCGAGAGTGGCCATCCCGTGGTGCTGGCAGGTGACTACAACGTGGTGCCGACCGATAGGGACATCTACGATCCCACGTCCTGGCGCAAGGACGCCCTGCTGCAACCCGAGAGTCGGGCCTGTTTCGAACGCCTGCTGGGCCAGGGATGGCTGGACGCCGTGCGGGCCTGCCATCCGGATCAGGCGATCTACACCTACTGGGACTACTTCCGCCAACGCTGGCAGCGTAATTCGGGTCTGCGCATCGACCATCTGTTGTTGAGTCCGACGCTGCAGGACGCCTTGCAGGAAGCCGGGGTGCATCGCTGGGTACGCGATCTGCAAAAGACCAGCGATCACGCCCCCACCTGGATCCGCTTCAAGGCACCTCGCTGAGCGCTCAGGCGTCGCGCAGCAGGTCATTGGCGTTGAGCAGTGCAAAGAGCACTTCCGGACGCTGGTTGAGGCCGCGGCGCACGGCCGCCGGTATCGACTGATGGAGTTTGCGGCACAGGCCCGGCCGTGGCTGCAGCGCGATGAGCATGCCACGTGCGCTGCGCACCTCTCCGGGTCCCGGCTCGATGAGCAGGCGGATACCGAGCTGCTCCTGTAAGCGCTGCTGCAGGCGTTGCAGATCTGCAGCGCTGGCGACGTTTTCCAGACGCTCCAGCAGCCGCTGCTCTTCCTGGCGATTGAGCAGTAGCGTCCGCGCATCAGCGGCGGGATCCGCCAGCACGGCTTCACGCTCGCAGTTGCAGACGCCAGCGGGACAGGGCGCACGCAGGGAAGGCATTTGAATTCGATTCCTCTTCGTCAGGGCGAAAGCGACCTTTTGGCCGCTCCACACTGGCGATAGTGGCAGCTGTATCCAGCCTTTGGGCAGACCCGCTGACCAACGCCCGGATTCCTGGGCTTATCGCCGGCAGACAAAATCACCCCCCCCAATGATAACCAAACGCGCTAAATGCATAGCGAAAGCTTATTTTTTGGCATAACCATTCAAGGGCTAGGATGGTGCTTTGACTGCCTGCGACTTAGCCATGCCCACGCTCTCGCCCGACCTCCTTATCGTTCCTGCGGATCAGCAAAGCACCCTGACCATCCGCGCCAAGGCGTTGGCCTTCGCCGATCCACGTTCCCGACAGCTGCTCGACCACCTGGATGAGCGGGCGCCGCAGCCCGATCCCGTGGTGCTCCTGGGCGAATGGGGCACCGGACGTGAGCTACTGGCTCGCCGACTACATGAACGCAGCGGCAGGACCGGGCTGTTCAGCAGTCTGAATTGCGCCTCGCTCAGTCGCCGCCATGGTGCTGCCGAATTGTTCGGCTATGTTCCCCGGGCCTATGCCGGCACCTCTGGCAGCCGCGTGGGCTGGTTCGGCACCGCCCACGGAGGCAGCCTCTATCTCGACGAGATCGCCGACCTGCCTGGTGAGTTGCAGGAGGAGCTGGTGCAGGTACTGCTGGATGGCAGCATCCTGCGCCTGGGGAGCAGCTTGCGCACGCCCGTGGATGTCCGCCTGATTGCCGGTTCCAGCGTGGACCTGGCACGGGCGGTCGAGGCTGGCAACTTCTCTGCTCACCTCTGGGCGCTCCTCGCGCCAGGTCTGGTGCCGGTGCCGCCGCTGCGCGAGCGCCCGGCCGACCTGCTGCCCCTGGCCCGGCATTTCATCCAGCAGCATGCCGACCGCCTTGATCGCAGGGCGCCTGAGCTGACCACCGAGGACGAAACGGCGCTACTCGCCTATCCCTGGCCAGGAAACGTCCGCGAACTTGAACAGGTTCTCCATACCGCCCTGCTGACTGCCTCGACGTCAGGGCTCCAGCTTGGCAAGCTGCTGCCCTGATCCTCCAAGACGCGCTGAACTCCGCCGACAGACGGCAGTCCTAGCCGCGTATACCACTTTGCTCGAGTCCCACCATGATCTGCCTGTCCAACCAGTCGATGCCCACTCCGCCATAGCCAGCGGCTGCCACCTTTTTCCAAAAAAAGGTGACCAGAAACCTCGATTTGTCGCCTCGTGCGGCAGGTTTTGTTTCATGCAGGAAAAGCCCGCGGCTTTTCAGCGATCGACTACTTAGGATTACGCCTGCAGCTGTAGGCGTTCAGGCACGGTTTCATGAATATTGTGATCACTGGCCGCTCCGGCCAGGTTTCGCGCGCCTTGCAGCGCGAGTTCGGCAGCACCCATCAATTGACCGTGCTCGGTCAGGCGGATCTGGACCTCGCCCAGACCGGGCAACTGCGGGCGGCATTCGATCGACTCGAACCCGACCTCATCCTCAATGCCGCCGCCTATACCGCCGTGGACCAGGCTGAAGAGGACAGCGAGCGCGCCGCGGCCATCAACGCCCGGGCGCCGCAGATCCTGGCCGAGCTGGCGCGCGAACGGGATATCCCCTTCGTGCACTACTCATCCGATTACGTCTTCGACGGTAGCCGTCGCCAACCCTACACCGAGACCTGCAGCCCGGCGCCCCTGAGTGCCTATGGCCGCTCCAAGCTGGCCGGTGAAGAGGCGGTGCTGGCAGCCGGAGGTCGCGCGCTGGTGCTGCGCACCTCCTGGGTCTACTCCCATGACGGCCAGTGCTTCTTCAATACCATGCGCCAGTTGCTGGCCGAGCGCGACGAACTGCATGTAGTCGAGGATCAGCTCGGCGCCCCCACCTGGGCTCCAACGATCGCCACGGCCACGCGCCAGTTGGTCGAACGGCTGCTCGAGCAGGGTGACGTCGGCGGCCTCTATCACCTGACCAATGCGGGTCAGACCTCGTGGTACGGCTTCGCCGCCGCCATCGCCGAGCGCTTGCAGCAACGCGGCGAGCTGCGCGCCCGACTCTACCCCACCACCACCGAACACTACCCTACTCCGGCGACGCGACCGCTCTATTCCTGCCTGGACTGCCGCAAGGTCGAGGCGGTACTGCCGACCGCCTTGCCGCACTGGCAGGCCGACTTCGACCGCTGCTGGGCGTTGTTCGAGCGCGACAGAAAGCTGAACTGAGCGGACAGGACCCCGGCGGATGCGGTCCGCCGGGTCGCCCCAGGTCGAAGGTCAGGAGGGATCGCGTACTTTCACTGGCGCTCCCGCTCTTCGCGCTGGCGGGCGGGCTCGGCTACGCCGTCAATTGTCCCGTCCCGGATGACCCTGGCGGATCCTGAGAGTGATCCGGTCATCTTCGTGATGATCCCCCGGCGATCACCTCGAATACCAGGGCGACCGAGTCCGGCTGCGGCCGTTGTCGACCGCCAGGCGGGCCATCCCGAGACGAAACGGCGCTACTACCTCTTCCCCCGACCGCTCAGGGCTCCAGCCATGCCTCTTGTCCCTTCAGCGGAAAAAATCGCTGATCGCGCTATCAATCCCATCAAGACCCTTCATCATCAGTCGATAAGCTTCATGGCGATACTCTCCAACAAGAACAGCAGCCGGAGCCTCCCATGCCAGAAGAATACGAAGGCGATTCCCGTCCCTCTTCGCAAGCGGCGCGGACATCTGATTTCAATGAAATGGCCGCCGCCATCGCCGCCGCCATCTCCGTCTGGGCCCTGGCCACTCTGATCGCCATCATCGCGGGCTATCACGGCAGTGGGGCGACCAATACCATCAACCTGCTGGTGATGGTCTCGGGGGGTCTGGGATTCGTGGGACGCCGCTGGCAACTGGGACGTCGATAGCGGCCCGGGAACTCACCAGTCCCCAGGCGCAGCACCAACAATCTGCCTACTGATTCTCACACGAAGCGGAACTGGTTATCATCGGCGCCCTGAAATCATGGCAGGGATGCTCATGTCCTATCTGGTCTTGACCCGTCGTACCGACGAAATCATCAATCTGTCCCTCAAGCCAGGCGCCGATGAAGAACAGCTGCTGGATCTGCTGTTCAATGGCGGCATCAATATCCGCATCCTCAAGGTGCAGGGCGATCGGGTGCAGGTAGGCGTCCAGGCGCCTGCCGACATCAACATCATGCGTCAGGAGTTGCTGCCCTTCTAGATCGACCGGTAGCCGCCAGGCGCTAGCTGGACCAGGGCGAATGGCGATTGCGCACGTACTCGAAGCGCCCTTCCAGCCCCGTCCATTCCACGCCCTGCCAGAGCTCGGGCGCCAGCGTCCCTTCGGCCTGCAGATCCGCACGATAGTGGGGGAAGAACGGCTGGCCATTGCGCAGCACGATCACGTTGTGGCGCTCCTCGATCTGGGCGATGAGGTCCAGAACGGCTTCGGCCGAGCGTCCGCCGCTCAGGCAATAGCAGCTGCCATATTGGTGCAGCATGCTTTCGAAGCGGTAACGATAGAGGGTGCAGCGATCGGTTTCGAGGTGAACGTTCTGCCCCTTGGCATCCTGCAAGGCGTGATGAACGCAGTGGTCGCAATCCTCGAATTCCTGACGCGACTCCACCCACTCACCGAGAAACTGCTTCTTCCACCGCCACACCAGCAGCCCACGATCTTCAGGCCGTGAATACACGCTGACCTTGTAGAACATCGCTCGACTCCTCTTATTGTTATGCGCCGAAGCCATCGTCCAACGGCTGCCGCCTGCTGCTCGGCCATCGGAGATCGCACGCTCTGAGGCGTACCTTTCCAGCATCGCTCCATTTGCCCGAGGCGTCCAGCCATTCCCGGCCGCCGATCACTACCGCTCGACGGCATGCAGCTGCCACGGACATCGCTGCGTTGGCTGCCGAACCGGCCGCGGCTTCGTCCAGCTTCGATACCAGATGCCGGCGGTCCTGCTTCCCAAACAATCCGCGTCAGACCGGGGCAAACCACCTATCCAGAGCCAAAATCCGGCCAATAAAAAACCCCGAGGTGCCTGGCACGCTCGGGGTTTTTCAGATTTGGCGGAGAGATAGGGATTTGAACCCTAGGAGCCATTGCTGACTCAACGGATTTCGAATCCGTCCCGTTCGACCACTCCGGCATCTCTCCAACGCGGCGCATGATACCAGCCATGCGGACAAAAGCGAACAAGCAATTGCAAAAAAAGCTCTGGTATCAGCGGCTTGCGTTTAGAGCGGGACGCCCAGGCGCTGGGCGACCTCTTCGTAGGCCTCGATCACACCACCCAGACCCTGGCGGAAGCGATCCTTGTCCATCTTCTTGCGGGTTTCCTTGTCCCACAGGCGGCTGCCGTCCGGGCTGAATTCGTCGCCCAGCACGACCTTGCCGTGGAACAGACCGAATTCCAGCTTGAAGTCCACCAGCAGCAGGCCGGCGTCATCGAACAGCTGCTTGAGGATGTCGTTGATGCGGAAGGTCAGCGCCTTCATCTCGGCCAACTGGTCGAGGGTGGCCCAGCCAAAGGCCTGGACGTGGCTTTCGTTGACCATGGGGTCGTGCAGCGCATCGTTCTTCAGGAAGAGTTCGAAGGTCGGCGGCGTCAGCTCCAGCCCCTCTTCCACGCCCAGGCGGCGCACCAGGCTGCCGGCGGCGAAGTTGCGCACCACGCACTCCACCGGAATCATCTCGAGCTTCTTGACCAAGCATTCGTTGTCGCCCAGCAGCTGCTCGAACTGGGTGGGGATACCGGCGGCTTCCAGCTTCTGCATGACGAAGGCATTGAACTTGTTGTTCACCATGCCCTTGCGCTCGAGTTGCTCGATGCGCTCGCCATCGAAGGCAGAGGTGTCGTTGCGGAACAACAGGACCAGGCGATCGGGATCGTCGGTGGTGAATACCGACTTGGCCTTGCCACGGTAGAGTTCTGCGCGTTTTTCCATCTTGGACTCCGGTTCGAATGGCTTGCAGGCTGTGGACGAACGCAGGTGAGACGACCGGTTCGGAACGAGTACAGCCGGGAAGCGCAGTTTACATAGGATCGTGGATCTTTTGGCCGTACAGCAGCGCCCGGCCGCCAAAGAAAAACCTGGTCAGCACCTCAGGCGATGGCCTGCCATTCCAGACCCTGCTGCTGATCGGCGATCTGCAGCCAGTCCGCGTCGCAGCCCAGCACGTTGGTGAAGCAGGCGCGGGCGAGCCAGGGGTTGTTGTTCTTCTCGCTCAGGTGGGCGAGCACCAGATGCTGCAGGCCCGGACAGGCCAGCTCCATCACCAGATCGGCCGATTGGCGGTTGTTGAGATGCCCGCGCACTCCGCCGACCCGCGCCTTGAGGTGATAGGGATAGGGGCCTGCGGCAAGCATGTTGCTGTCGTGATTGGCTTCGATCACCAGGGCATCCAGGCCGCGGTAATGCGCCAGCACGCCTGGGGTCGCCTCGCCGAGATCGGTGAGCACGCCCAGGCGCTTGCGGCCGTCGTCGAAGACGAACTGGGTCGGCTCCAGGGCGTCGTGGGACACCTGCACCACGGTCACTTCCAGCGCATCCAGCACCAGCCGTTCGCCGTCCACCAGCAGCCCCTGGGCCGCCACCGGCTTGCGCAGGCCACGCCCGGTACCGGCGCTGTAATAGACCGGCACCCCGTGCTTGCGTGCCAGCAGCTCGACGCCCTGCACGTGATCGGAGTGTTCGTGGGTGACCAGGACGGCATCCAGCTGGGCAGGTACCACACCCAGCCGGGCCAGGCGACGTTCGGCTTCCCGCAGGGAGAAGCCGCAGTCGATCAGCACATAGCTGTTATGGCTGTGCACCAGGGTCGAGTTGCCCCGACTGCCGCTGCCCAGGATTGCGAAGCGCATATTGCATGCTCGTCTGAAGCTTTTTCAGCACGCCTTCGGCGATGTCCTGGGGTGCTGCGGTGTTGATGGTCTTGTCCAGGGTGACCTGGACGGTGTTGCCCACCGAGGTGAGGCGCACCTGGAAGCGCCGGGCGCGGGCGTCTTCCTCTTCCTTGGTCTCGCCCTTGCCGAACAGGCGGCCGAAGAAGCCCGGCTTGCGCTCTTCAGGCTTCTGCGCGCCTTCGGCGATATTCACGTAGTAGACGCCCAGGCTGCGATCCATGTCGTCGACGCGGATGTCGGCGCCTTCGATGGCGCGACCCACGCTGGACCAGGCGCGATTCAGATCGCTTTCCAGCACCAGCATGGGCACGCCGCTGCCGTCGACCTCGTAGGTCACGCGCTCCGGGGTGTCGTAGCCACCGGCGGCCAGCAGCGAGACCGAGCCACTGCCCTGCTCGCTGCGGTCCAGGCCGGCCAGCACCTGATTCAGCAGGGCGTCATCGAGCGCCGAGCTGTTCTGGCTGCTGGACCAGGACGGCTCGCTGGAGCTGCCCTGGCTGCGGGTCTGGGTCTGGAGGAAGATCTCGCTGCTGCCCGACTGTACGCCCGGCTCGATGCGCAGGCGGGTCCGCAGCTCGTTGCCCGGTTGCAGGCGGCCGTTGGTGCTCAGGCTGCGCGCCAGCGGCGTCGATAGCTCGGTGGGCGCCTGCCAGGCGGTGATGATCTCACCGGTCTGCGGGCGCTCTTCGGCAATGCGGAAGCCATTGTCGGTCAGGTACTGACGAGCCACCGGCCAGACATTGGCCGGGACCTTCTGGGCGGCCAGCCAGCGGGCATTGCCGCTGCGCTGCACGCTGAACTGCTCGTTGCCACCCCCCTGGACGGCCAGCGCCTGGGGTTTCGGCACTTCGAAGCCATAGGAGCGATTCTGGGTATCGGCCACATTGGCCGGGATCGGCAACAGCGGATCCATCGGCTTGGCCTGGACATCCGTCGGCACCTGCATGGGGCCGGTCTCGCGGGATTCGAGGTAGTCATTGCCGCGATCGCGGAAATAGCCATGCTCGCCCCACACCCAGCTGCAACCACTGGCGGTGGCCACGGCCAGACCCAGCGTCGTCAAACCCAGAACACGTTTCATCGACTGCTTCCTAATCACGCCAGCACTCCCGCCTGACGCAGGGCCTGACGTACCACTTCGTGGCAGCGCGAGCTGAGCCAGGTCAGCGGCAGACGGATACCGGCGTCGATCATGCCCATTTCATGCAGGGCCCACTTCACCGGGATCGGATTCGATTCGATGAACAGATTCTTGTGCAGCGGCATCAGCTTTTCGTTGAGCGCGCGTGCGGTGTCGGCATCGCCACGCATGGCGGCGGCGCAGAGTTCGCTCATGGCGCGCGGCGCGACATTGGCGGTCACCGAGATGTTGCCCTTGCCGCCCAGCAGCATGAGTTCGGCGGCGGTGGCGTCATCGCCCGAGTAGACCAGGAAGTCCTTGCTGACCCGGGAGAGAATGTCGCGTGCGCGCGCCAGGTCGCCGGTGGCTTCCTTGATGCCGATGATGTTCGGCACCTTGGCCAGCCGCTCGACGGTCTCGGCCAGCATGTCGCAGGCGGTGCGGCCGGGCACGTTGTAGAGGATCTGCGGAATGGCGACGGTTTCGGCGATCATGCGGAAGTGCTGATACAGCCCTTCCTGGGTCGGCTTGTTGTAATAGGGCACGACCAGCAGACAGGCGTCGGCGCCCGCGTCCTTGGCGGCGCGGGTCAGGTCGATGGCCTCACGGGTGGAATTGCCGCCGGTGCCGGCGATCACCGGGATGCGGCCCTTGATCTGCTCGACCACATGACGGATCACGGCCACGTGCTCGTCGACGTCGACCGTGGCGGATTCGCCCGAGGTGCCCACCGCGACGATGGCGTCGGTGCCTTCGGCGAGATGGAAGTCCACCAGCTTGGTCAGGTTGTCCCAGTCGATACGCCCCTGGGCGTCCATAGGGGTGACCAGCGCCACCATGCTCCCCGCAATCATGCAACCGCTCCTGCCGGAAAAAGAGAGCGGTAATGGTACTGACGCCTCTGCGCCAGCACAAGCAACGTGCCCCCAACGGGCATTCCCCCCGCGAGCGCTTTTCGCTACCCTTCCGCCTTTGCCAGTCTGTATCTCCCCCTGCCAGGAACCCTAATGTCCGCTACCCCCCCGATTCGCGAACAATTTCTCGTCATCAGTGCGCTGGGCGCCAATCCCATGGAGCTGACCAACGTGCTCTACCGCAGCTGCATGGACAACCGCTGCGCGGTGGTCAGCAGCCGGCTGAGCCGGCACGGGGAATACAGCGCGCTGATCCTGCAGGTCTCCGGCAACTGGGACGGCCTGGCGCGCCTCGAAGGCGGCCTCGCCGGCCTCGGCAAGCGCCACGGCTTCACCGTCGGCGTCACCCGCAGCGCCGCCCTGGAGAATCGTCCCCAGGCCCTGCCGTACGTCGTCTATGTCAGCGCCGCCTATCGCCCGGACATCCTCAACGAACTCTGCCAGTTCTTCGCCGACCACAAGATCGAAGTGGAAAATCTGGTCTGCGATTCCTACCAGGCGCCCCAGACCGGCGGCACCATGCTCAACGCCACCATCACCGTGACCCTGCCCGCCGGCACCCAGATCAGCTGGCTGCGCGATCAGTTCCTCGATTTCGCCGACGCCCTCAATCTGGATGCCCTGATCGAGCCCTGGCGGCCGCAGAGCAACTGACCGAACCCGCAAGGAGCTGCCCATGAGCGTGACCCTCGACCAACCGCTTCCGGATTTCCAGGCCCAGGCCACCAGCGGCCTCGAGGTCTCGCCCGCCAGCCTGCGCGGTCGCCAGGCGGTGCTGTACTTCTATCCCAAGGACAACACCCCCGGCTGCACCACCCAGGGCCAGGGCTTTCGCGATCTGCACGAGCAGTTCCAGGCGGCCGATACCCTGATTCTGGGCGTCAGCCGTGACAGCCTGCGCACCCACGAGAATTTCCGCACCAAGCAGGGCTTTCCCTTCGAGCTGATCAGCGACAAGGACGAGACCCTCTGCCAGCTGTTCGACGTGATGCGGCAGAAGAAGCTCTATGGCAAGGACTACATCGGTGTGGATCGCAGCACCTTCCTCATCGACCGGGAAGGCGTGGTGCGCCAGATCTGGCGCGGCGTGAAGGTCCCCGGGCATGTCGCCGAGGTGCTGGCCGCCGCCCAGGCACTCAACCAGGCCTGATCAGGCCTTGCGCAGCCAGTAGCGAAAGGTCTCCCCCGTCACCTCTTCGCCCACCAGAGCATGGCCCGACAGCTTGGCGAAGGTGCGGAAGTCGCGTTGCGAACCGGCATCGGTCGCCACCACGGCCAGTACCTCGCCGGAAGACAGCCGATTGAGTTCCAGCTTGGCCTTGAGCAGCGGCATGGGGCAACTCAGGCCGCTGGCGTCCAGCTGGGCGGTCACGGCGCCGGTGTAGGGTTGGCTCAGATCGGCCATGGGATTCTCCATTGGGGGCTGCGTCAGTGCCCGGGGTTGCTAGGCACCCAGACGACGGGCCGCTAAAGTAGCGCTTTTGCGGCCACGAGTCTTGCCATGAACGTCCTGCGCCCCGCCCTGCTGTCCCTGGCGCTGCTCGCCGCGCCCTTTCTGGCGCAGGGGGCGAACGATCTGCCGTCGCTGGGCGACGCCAGCTCTTCGATCGTCTCGCCCGAGCAGGAGTTTCAGATGGGCCGCGCCTGGCTGAGCATGCTCCGCGGCCAGGTCCCGACCATCAACGATCCGCAGCTCAAGCAATTCGTCGAACAGACCGTCTACAAGCTGGCCGAGACCAGCGACCTGCAGGATCACCGCCTGGTCTTCATCCTGATCAAGGATCCCGAGATCAACGCCTTCGCCGCGCCCGGTGGGGTGATCGGGGTGAATGGCGGGCTGTTCCTCAAATCGGAAACCGAAGCCGAGTACGCGGCGGTCATGGCCCACGAACTGGGTCACCTGATCCAGCGCCACTTCGCCCGCGGGGTGGAAAA
Organism: Pseudomonas sp. PS02302; assembly: GCF_029959585.1. Taxonomy (NCBI): domain Bacteria; kingdom Pseudomonadati; phylum Pseudomonadota; class Gammaproteobacteria; order Pseudomonadales; family Pseudomonadaceae; genus Pseudomonas; species Pseudomonas sp. PS02302. The sequence continues at coordinate 79,741 of NZ_JASCON010000007.1, read as the reverse complement.
CCAGCAACGCATGCAGCTGCCGCTGATGGCGGCCCTGCTCGCCGGGATCGTTGCGGCCGCGGCAGGCGGTGGCGACGTGGGGATCGCCGCCATCGCCTCGACCCAGGCGGCGGCGATCCAGAGCCAGTTGCGCTTTTCCCGCCTCAACGAGCAGGAGGCTGACCGCGTCGGCATCGTCAATCTTGAGCGCGCCGGCTACGATCCGCGCGCCATGCCGGAGATGTTCGGTCGGCTCGCCCGCCAGTATCGCTATGACCGTACCCCACCGGAGTTTCTGCTGACCCACCCGGTCACCGACAGCCGGATCGCCGATACCCAGGCGCGCGCCGAGCGTTTTCCCAAGGGCGGCGTCGAGGACAGCAAGCGCTTCCAGCTGATGAAGGTGCGCACCCAGATGTACTTCGAGGAGACCGCCGGCCTGCTGGTGAAGCGCTATCGCGCCCAGCTGCAGGAGGCGCCGGACAACGATCCGGTGCGCTATGGTCTGGCCATGGGACTGACCAAGCAGGGCCAGCTCAACGAGGCGCGCGACACCCTCGCGCCGCTGCTGCGCAAGGCCCCGGACGACATCAGCTACAACCTCGCCCAGGTCGATCTGGACATCACCGCCAATCGCCTGCCTGACGCCCAGAAACGCGTGCAGCGGCTGATGGACCTCTATCCGGACGATCTGGCCGTGAGTCTGGCCCAGGTGGACATGCTCGGCCGCACCAAGCAGGCCAAGGCCGCCAGCCAGTTGCTCGACAAACTGATCAAGCAGCGGCCGATCGATCCGGACCTGTGGAATCAGGCGGCGGACGTTCGCGGCCAGGCCGGTGATCTAGTCGGGGTGCACCAGGCACGAGCCGAGTACTTCGCCCTGACCGGTGACTACAACCAGGCGATCCAGCAACTGGGCTTCGCCAAGCAGCGCGCCGCCAGCAACTATCAGCTGGCCGCGCGGATCGACGCCCGCCAGCAGGAGATGATCGCCCAGCGCAAGCTGAGCGAAGAGATCCTGCGATAGAGCCCGGGCAGCGCCCTCAGGCGTTGCCCTTGACCTTCAGCTGCAGCGCCTGGGTGAAGTCGAGCATGCGCTTGAGCGGCTTGACCGCCCGGGGGATGAGCGCCGGATCGACCAGCACCTCGCCGGAGCCGTCGAGCAGGCAGTTGAGGGTGCGCTCCAGGGTGTTCATCGCCATCCAGGGACAGTGGGCGCAGCTGCGACAGGCGGCGCCGTTGCCGGCGGTGGGTGCCTCGATGAAGACCTTGTCGGGGCAGGCCTGCTGCATCTTGTAGAAGATGCCGCGATCGGTGGCGACGATGAACTGGCGATTGGGCAGCGTCTGGGCCGCCTTGATCATCTGACTGGTGGAACCGACATGGTCGGCCAGTTCGATCACCGCCTCGGGCGACTCCGGATGCACCAGGATGGCCGCCTCCGGATAGAGCCGCTTGAGGTCTTCCAGCTGGCTGGCCTTGAACTCCTCGTGGACGATGCAGGAGCCTTCCCACAGCAGCATGTCGGCGCCGGTCTCGCGCTGGATATAGCGACCCAGGTGGCGATCGGGGGCCCAGAGGATGGTCTCGTCGTTGTCCATCAGGTGCTCGACGATGTCCAGCGCGCAGCCGGACGTCACCACCCAGTCCGCGCGGGCCTTCACCGCGGCCGAGGTGTTGGCGTAGACCACCACGGTGCGCTCGGGATGCTGGTCGCAGAAGGCGGAGAATTCCTCCACCGGGCAGCCCAGGTCCAGGGAGCAGGTGGCCTCCAGGGTCGGCATCAGCACGCGCTTTTCCGGGTTGAGGATCTTGGCCGTCTCGCCCATGAACTTGACCCCGGCCACCACCACGGTGGACGCCGGGTGGCGATTGCCGAAGCGGGCCATCTCCAGGGAGTCGGCGACGCAACCGCCGGTCTCCTCGGCCAGCGCCTGGATCAGCGGATCGGTGTAGTAGTGGGCGAGCAGCACCGCGTTCTGCGCCTTGAGCTCGCGGGCGATGGCGGTCCTGTAGGCCGCGATCTCGTCCGGCCCGAGCGCCTTGGGCTGCTTGGCGGCCAGATGGGCCTGGACCAGGAGACGTTCGGAAATCTGCACCATGGCGGGTACCTGAAAACGGGGGTCGTCAAGGCCGCGCATCATAGCAGCATCCTCGCCGACTCCCTATGGGCGCCAGCGGCAGCCGTCGCCAACAGTGGCCATCTGCCGCTAATGTCTGGCAACACTTGGCTTTTCACTTCTGCGGCGGCCATGGGTCCGAGACAGGAACGCCCGGTGAGCGTCTCGCCTGGGCCCTCTGCTGGAGATCTAGCGTGCCGTCCCGTTCGACCTCGCGTTCCCGAACCCTCGAGCAGGCTCTCGCCACCCTGCTGGATAAGCTACGCGCCCTGCGGGGTGCCCTGGAGCAGGCCGCCGCCGAGCCGCGGCTGGATCGGCAGGCGCTCAATCCCGCCTACCGCGCCAGTGCCCAGAATCTGCTCGCCTATCTGGCGCTGCGCGACAACGATCTGCATGGCCTGCAGCTGCAACTCTCCGCCCTGGGGCTATCGTCCCTGGGGCGCTCCGAAGCCGCCGTGCTGCCGACCTTGGCGACCCTCATCAACACCCTGGAGCGCCTGCTCGGTGGCCGCCCGGCGACGCGGCCGACGACCAGGGCCGCCAACCCCCTGGCAGACCATGCGCGGGCATTGTTCGGCACGCCCGCCGCCGCGCGGGAGGTACGCATCATGGTCACCTTGCCCAGCGAGGCCGCAGACGATTATGCGCTGGTACGCGACCTGCTGGCGGGCCATATGGATTGCGCGCGCATCAACTGCGCCCACGACGAACCGGCCAGCTGGATGCGCATGATCGAACACGTGCGGCGGGCCAGCGCGGAGCTGGACCAGCCCTGCAAGGTATTCATGGACCTGCCGGGCCCCAAGCTGCGCACCGGGCCCATCGCCACGGGCGTGGCGGTGAAGAAGGTCAAGCCCGAGCGCGACGCCCAGGGCCGCGTCCGTCAGCCGGCGCGGGTCTGGCTGACCGGCCGCCGCCGGCCGCGACCGGCGCCCTCCCCGGCGGCCGCCAGCTTCCAGGTGGGCGAACGCTGGCTAGCTGGCCTGCGGGCGGGCGAGCGAATCCAGCTGAGGGACACCCGCCAGGCGCGGCGGCGCTGGACGGTCGTCGAGGTCGGAGACCAAGGCTGCTGGGCGGAGGCGACCAGGACCAGCTACCTCACGCCCGGCCTGCGCCTGAGCGTCGAGCGCGATGGGCGCAGGCGGCACAGTCGCATCGGCGACTTCGCCCCGCAGCCGGGCGCCCTGCGGCTGGCCGAGGACGATCTGCTGATCCTGACCGCCGACCAGACGCCCGGTCGGCCCGCCAGCCAGGACAGCGGCGGGCGCCTGCTGACCCCCGCCACCCTGGGCTGCACCCTGCCCCAGGTATTCGCCGACGTCCGTAGCGGCGAGCCGGTCTGGTTCGACGATGGCAAGATCGGCGGGCTGATCGAACGCGCCGATCAGGACGCGCTGCAGATCCGCATCACCCAGGCACCGGGCGGCGCCAAGCTCAAGGGCGACAAGGGCATCAACTTTCCCCAGAGCACCCTGCGGCTGGCAGCACTGGGCGAACAGGACCTCGCGGCCCTGGCCTTTGCCGCCGAGCATGCGGACGGCATCGAGATGTCCTTCGTCAACAGCGCGGACGACGTCCGCGCGCTGCTCGCGGAACTGGCGCGCCTGCAGGCCGAGCACCTGGGTGTGGTGCTGAAGATAGAAACGCGCCGGGGCTTCGACAACCTTCCCGCCCTGTTGCTGGCGGGCATGCAGCGCGGCGGCTTCGGCGTGATGATCGCCCGCGGCGATCTGGCGGTGGAAGGCGGCTTCGAGCGCCTGGCGGCGCTGCAGGAAGACATTCTCTGCCTGTGCGAAGCGGCCCATGTGCCGGTGATCTGGGCGACCCAGGTGCTGGAAAACCTGGCCAAGAAGGGTTCGCCTTCGCGTGCTGAGATCACTGATGCCGCCACCGGGGTCCGCGCCGAATGCGTGATGCTCAACAAGGGCCCGCACATCCTCAAGGCGGTCGCCACCCTGGATGAACTGCTGGTGCGGATGCAGGGCTACAACAGCAAGAAGCGCCAGCTGCTGCGCAAGCTGGAACTGGCTTCGCCCTGGGCGGACTGATCCGCCCGGGGCTGGTCAGGCCTGGAGCACCTGCAGGCGACCCGCTTCCAGTCGCACGCGAGCGCCATAGGGCCAGGCCTGGTTTTCCGGGCCATGGCCGCTGGGCAGGCCGCGATAGAGGGCGATGCCACGCGGCGCCAGCCATTCGGCGAAGATTTCTTCCAGCGACTGCTCGACGTTACGCGGCGGGCAGTCGGTGAAGGTACCCAGGCAGACCGCGCCAATGCGGTGCTCGGTGAGGTTGCCGAGCAACTGGCAAAGGCTGCGCTCCAGTCGATAGTAGGGCTCGCCGACGTCTTCCAGCATGAGGATGGCGCCGTCGTGGGGGCGCAGCGCCGCCGCGGTCCCGACCACGCTGGCCAGGGTGGTCAGGTTGCCGCCAATCAGTTCACCGGCGGGCACCTGGGCCGGACCGGCCAGGCGTTCCAGCTGCCAGGCCGGACGGCTGCCGGCGCACAGCTCCAGGACCGAGTCCAGCGAGCGGGTACGGGCCGCCTGGGTAGCCGGATCCTCGTCACGACGCCCCCAATCCAGGGCGCCCGGGCCGTGAATGGCGGTGAGACCGCGGCGGTGAAAGGCCTCCAGCAGCACCGTCAGGTCGGAATAGCCGATCAGCGGCCGGCCCTTGCTGCTGGACAGCCGCGACCAGTCCAGCCAGGGCAGCAACTGCGCGGACCCGTAACCGCCGCGCAGGCACCAGACCGCATCCACGTCCGCCTGGCTGAAGGCCCAGTGCAGATCCGCGGCGCGCTCCTCGGCGGTACCGGCGAGATAACGATGGCGCCTGAGCGCCTGCTCGCCCAGGACCGCTTCGATGCCGGCGGCCTGCAGTTGCTTGATCGCCGCCGTGACCAGCTCTTCCTTGACCGCACCCGCCGGACTGACCAGCGCCACACGCCGCACGGGATTCATTCCAGCACCTCCACCGGCATGCCGGCTTCGAGGGTGCCGCGCCCCAGGGGGATGACGTTAATGCCGAACAGCATGCGATTGTCCTGGAAGCGATATTCGCGCAAGGCCGTGAGCGGCTGTCGATCCGGGTCCTTTTCGCCGGTCACCGGATCCTGGGTGATGACGATGCAGCGCGAGCAGGGACAGGCGACGGCGAAGTCCACCGCGCCGATGCGCAGGCGCTTCCAGCCGTCTTCGGCGTATGCGGGCGTACCCTCCACCACCAGATTCGGCCGGAAGCGCAGCATGTCCAGTGGCTTGCCTACCCGCGCCACCAGATCGGCCAGGGAGGCCTCGCTGGTCAGCAGCAAGGGGAAGCCGTCGGCGAAATGCACCTTCTGCCCCGGCTCGGCGAAATCGGTATTGATCTGGCGGGCATGGCTCTCGGCGATGTGCACCAGGCGGCAGCGGCGACCGAGGAAGTCGCTCAGCCAGGCATCCGCCGCAGCGGCGACCGGCGCCTGCAGGGTGTCGCGCCAGATGTTCACGCCGAGGTGTTCGGCGGTGGTATCCGGCACCGCCACGTCGAGCGGCGTCCGGCCCGGCGCGCTCAGGCGCAACCGATCGGCGGCCAGCCAGCGCGCCTCGATGTGATTCATCTGCGCCAGCTGGCGCAGCGTCAGGAAGCGACCGGTGTCGGCATCCACCACCATCCAGCGGCGGTCACCCACCAGGCCCAGGGCATCCACCTCCGCCTGGACGAGGGATTCCACGGCCGTCGACTTGACGGGATAACGATAGAGGGCACTGAGGTGCGACATGGGCGCGGCTTCCTGGCGGCGGACAAAGGCCGTCAGTGTAAGGGAGGCGCCGGAGCGGCGAAACCGCGAGGTCAGCCCTCGGCCAGCACCAGGCGGCGGCGGACTTCCTCGACCAGCTGATCGGGCTGGAACTTGGAGAGGAAGGCGTTGCAGCCGACCTTCTTCACCATGGCTTCGTTGAAGCTGCCCGACAGCGAGGTGTGCAGCACCACATAGAGGTCCGCGAGCCGCGGATCCTGGCGGATCTCGGTGGTCAGGCGATAGCCGTCCATTTCCGGCATCTCGGCATCGGTCAGCACCATCAGCAGCTTTTCGGTCAGCACCACGCCATCATCGGCCCAGGCCTTGAGCTTGCGCAGGGCCTGCAGGCCATCGGTGGCAACGTGGAATTTCAGATCCAGTTGCACCAGGGTGTCGCGCAGCTGGCCGATGGCGGTGCTGGAGTCGTCCACCAGCAGCACCTCGCGACCGCGAGCCTTGGCCAGCAGCGGATCGTCCAGGCGTTCCTGGGAAACCTTGACGTTGTAGGGGGCGATCTCGGCCAGCACCTTTTCCACGTCGATCACCTCCACCAGGCGGTCTTCGATGCGGGTGATGGCGGTCAGATAGTGCTGGCGTCCGGCGCCACCGGGCGGGGCCTGGATGCTGTCCCAGTTGAGGTTGATGATGCGATCGACGCTGCCGACCAGGAAGGCCTGCACCGAGCGGTTGTACTCGGTGACGATGATGGTGCTGTTCTCGTTGGGCGTGATGGGTCGCATGCCGATGGCGGCGGCCAGGTCGATCACCGGCAGGGTCTGGCCACGCAGGTGGACCACGCCACAGATCATCGGATGGCGCTTGGGCATCTGGGTCAGGCGCGGCAGCTTGAGGACTTCCTGCACCTTGAACACGTTAATGGCGAACATCTGTCGGCTGGACAGCTGGAACATGAGAATTTCCAGACGATTCTCGCCAACCAGCTGGGTGCGTTGATCGACGGTGTCGAGAATGCCGGCCATGGAAAGTCCACTCCAAAGATAAGTCAGGTCACAGGCTATCGGCGGCAGCGGTCGATTCTTGAGGCCCGGAAACAGCGAAGCCGCCCAACAGGCGGCTTCGCTGGAACAGCTGCGGATCAGGCGCGTGGCAGGGTCACGCCACGCTGGCCCTGGTACTTGCCACCGCGATCCCTGTAGGAGACCTCGCAGGCCTCGTCGGACTGCAGGAACAGCATCTGGGCCACGCCCTCGTTGGCGTAGATCTTGGCCGGCAGGGTCGTGGTGTTGGAAAACTCCAGGGTCACGTGGCCTTCCCACTCGGGCTCCAGCGGGGTGACGTTGACGATGATGCCGCAACGGGCATAGGTGCTCTTGCCCAGGCAGATGGTCAGGACGTCGCGCGGGATACGGAAGTATTCCACGGTGCGGGCCAGGGCGAAGGAGTTCGGCGGAATGATGCAGACGTCGCTGACCACGTCGACGAAGCTCTTGTCGTCGAAGTTCTTCGGGTCCACCACCGCCGAATGGATGTTGGTGAACACCTTGAATTCGTTGGCGCAGCGCACATCGTAGCCGTAACTGGACACCCCGTAGGAGATCACCCGGCTGTCGTCCGCACCGCGCATCTGGCGCTCGACGAAGGGCTCGATCATGCCGTGCTCCTGGGCCATGCGGCGAATCCACTTGTCCGATTTGATGCTCATGGCAGGTCTAGCTCCGGGGCGAAAAATTGACCGCGCATTGTATTGGATAGCGGCGCGGTCTCAAAGGCGAACGGACGAAATCAGTCGTCGCTGACGGTGATGGTCGGCATGCCGCCGCCGCCCTGGCCGCCCTGGGCGATGCGGGCGCCGACCTTGCGCGCCAGTTCCTGGTAGATCAGCGCGATCTGGCTGTCGGGATCGGCGATGGCGGTGGGACGTCCGGCGTCGGCCTGCTCGCGGATGGCCATGGCGAGCGGCAAGGAAGCCAGGAGATCCACGCCGTACTGCTCGGCCAGCTTGCTGCCGCCGCCTTCGCCGAACAGGTGCTCGACGTGGCCGCAGTTGGAGCAGATGTGCACCGCCATGTTCTCCACCACCCCGAGCACCGGGATGTTGACCTTCTGGAACATCTCCACACCCTTCCTGGCGTCCAGCAGGGCCAGGTCCTGGGGCGTGGTGACGATCACCGCGCCGGCCACCGGCACCTTCTGCGCCAGGGTCAGCTGGATATCGCCAGTACCGGGCGGCATGTCGATCACCAGGTAGTCGAGGTCGTTCCAGGCGGTCTGGGTGATCAGCTGGATCAGGGCGCCGGAGACCATCGGGCCACGCCAGGCCACCGGGGTCTTGTCATTGGTCAGGAAGGCCATGGACATGACCTCGACACCATGGGCCTGCAGCGGGATGAACCACTTCTCGTCGCGCACCTCGGGACGGGTGCCCTCGGCGAAACCGAACATGATGCCCTGGCTGGGGCCATAGATGTCCGCGTCCAGCACGCCGACCCGGGCGCCTTCGCGAGCCAGCGCCAGGGCCAGGTTGGCGGCGGTGGTGGACTTGCCCACCCCGCCCTTGCCCGAGGCCACGGCGATGATGTTCTTGACGTTGCCCATGGCCTCCAGCTGCGGCTGCGCCGCGTGAGGCGCGATGATGCAATCGACCTGGATCTCGGCGGTCTCGACCCCGGGCACATTCTCCAGCGCGGTCTTGAGCACCTGGGCCAGGCCACCCTTGAACAGTCCGGCGGCATAGCCCAGTTCGAAGCGGGCGCGCACCCGGCCACCGTCCAGCGCGAGGTCGCGCAGGGCGCCGGCGCTGAGCAGGTCCTGTTCGAGATAGGGATCGTGATACTGGCGCAGCGCGGCCTCGATGGCCTCGCGAGTCGGAGCGGTCATGCAGACTCCCGGAAACAGCGGATAGGAAAGACAAGCTGCGGCCTATGCTACCCACTGTCCTTGCTAAAGCCTATCCACGCGGCGCTACACTCCCGGCTTTCCCCTCGCCCGTGGAGCCCTGCGTGAACGCCTCTTCCCTGCACATCAGTTCCACCTTCGACAGCGGCGCCGTCGAGGTGCTGTCCCTGGCCGATCACGCGGACATCCGCCTGCGCATCCGCCCGGACACCGCCTCGCCCTTCACCCAGTGGTTCCATTTCCGCCTCGAAGGCGCCCGGGGCCTGCCCTGCCAGCTGAGCTTCGACAACGCCGGCGAGTGCGCCTACCCAGAGGGCTGGCGCGACTATGGCGTGGTCGCCAGCTATTGCGGCCAGGAGTGGTTCCGCATTCCCACCCGCTACGACGGCAAGACCCTGAGCTGGACCGTCACCCCGGAACACGACAGCCTGTTCTTCGCCTATTTCGAACCCTATCCGGAGAGTCGTCACCTGGCCTTCATGGGCGAGGCGCAACGCCATCCCGCCGTCCGTCTGGAAACCGTCGGCCGTTCGCTGCTGGGACGTTCGCTGGACCTGCTGCGCATCGGCACGCCGGGCGCCGGCAAGAAGAACATCTGGATCATCGCCCGCCAGCACCCCGGCGAGCCCATGGCCGAGTGGTTCGTCGAAGGCCTGCTGCGCCGCCTGCTCGGCCTGGGCGAGCACCAGGGCGACCCGGTCGGTGCCAAGCTGCTGGAGCACGCGGTACTGCACGTGGTGCCCAACATGAATCCCGACGGCTCGGCTCTGGGCAACCTGAGAACCAACGCGGCCGGTGCCAACCTCAACCGGGAATGGCTGGAGCCGGACGAGGGGCGCAGTCCCGAGGTGCTGGCGGTACGCCGTGCCATCGCCGCGAGCGGCTGCGACCTGTTTCTCGACATCCACGGCGACGAGGCCCTGCCCTATGTCTTCGTCGACGGCTGCAACGGTCTGCCCACCTTCGGCGAGCGCGAGGAAGCCGAGCAGCTGGCCTTCCTGCAGCGGTTCCAGCGCGCCAGCCCGGATTTCCAGACCCAGTACGGCTATCCCCGCGGTCATTTCGGCAGCGAGACCCTCAAGCTCGCCACCAAGTACGTCGGCTATACCCATGGCTGCCTGGCCCTGACCCTGGAGCTGCCATTCAAGGACAACGCCAACGATCCCCGCCCGGACGTCGGCTGGAACGGTGCCCGCAGCGCCGCCCTGGGTGCGGCCATGGTCAGCGCTCTTTACTGGCAACTGGCCGATCTCTAGGCCAGCTCCAGTCCCCGCCCATCCCCACGGATGAAACCGACCGGCCATTTCGCTATGATGGTCGGTCACCTTATCAGCGCCGCGATCCAGCCAAGACCATGACCGAGCCCCGCAAGATTCTCGTCACCAGCGCCCTGCCCTACGCCAACGGCTCCATCCACCTCGGCCACATGGTCGAGTACATCCAGACCGACATCTGGGCCCGCTTCCAGCGGCTGCGCGGCAACCAGTGCATCTATGTCTGCGCCGACGACGCCCACGGCTCGGCGATCATGCTGCGCGCCGAGCGCGAGGGCATCACGCCCGAGCAGCTGATCGACAACGTCAAGCGCGAGCACAGCGCCGACTTCGCCGACTTCGGCGTGGCCTTCGACAACTTCCACTCCACCCACGCGGAAGAGAATCGCGAGCTGTCGCGCGCCATCTACCTGAAGCTGCGCGAGAACGGCCACATCGCCACCCGTCCGGTCACCCAGTACTTCGACCCGGACAAGCAGATGTTCCTGGCCGACCGCTTCATCAAGGGCACCTGCCCCAAGTGCGGCAGCGCCGACCAATACGGCGACAACTGCGAGAAGTGCGGCGCCACCTACGCGCCCACCGAGCTGAAGGATCCCAAGTCGGCCATCTCCGGTGCGACCCCGGTGCTGCGCGAATCCGAGCACTTCTTCTTCAAGCTTCCCGACTTCGCCGAGATGCTCAAGGGCTGGACCCGCAGCGGCGCTCTGCAGGAATCGGTGGCCAACAAGATCGCCGAATGGCTGGACGCCGGGCTGCAGGAATGGGACATCTCCCGCGATGCGCCCTACTTCGGCTTCGAGATCCCCGACGCCCCGGGCAAGTACTTCTATGTCTGGCTGGACGCCCCTATCGGCTACATGGCCAGCTTCAAGAATCTCTGCGATCGTCGCGACGACCTGGACTTCGACGCCTACTGGAACAAGGACAGCACCGCCGAGCTGTACCACTTCATCGGCAAGGACATCGTCAACTTCCATGCGCTGTTCTGGCCGGCCATGCTCGAAGGTGCCGGCTACCGCAAGCCGACCGCGCTGAGCGTCCACGGCTTCCTCACCGTCGACGGCCAGAAGATGTCCAAGTCCCGCGGCACCTTCATCAAGGCGCGCACCTACCTGGATCATCTGAATCCCGAATACCTGCGCTACTACTTCGCCGCCAAGCTCTCGCGCCATGTCGAAGACATCGACCTGAACCTCGAGGACTTCGTGCAGAAGGTCAATTCCGACCTGGTGGGCAAGGTGGTCAACATCGCCAGCCGTTGCGCCGGCTTCATCCACAAGGGTAATGCCGGCCTGCTAGTGGACGCCCAGGCCGCGCCCGAACTGGAAGCCGCCTTCCGCGCCGCCGCGCCGAGCATTGCCGAGGCCTACGAGACCCGTGACTTCGGCCGTGCCATGCGCGAGATCATGGCCCTGGCCGACCGCGCCAACGCCTGGATCGCCGACCGGGCGCCCTGGAGTCTGGCCAAGCAGGACGGCAAGGCCGACGAGGTCCAGGCCATCTGCGCCCAGGGCATCGAATTGTTCCGTCAGCTGGCGATCCTGCTCAAGCCGGTACTGCCCAACCTGACCGCCGACGCCGAGCGCTTCCTCAAAGTCGCCCCCCTGACCTGGGCCGACCTCGACACGCGCCTGGCCAACCACCAGCTCAATGCCTTCCAGCCCCTGCTCACCCGCATCGAACCCGCCAAGGTGCAGACCATGATCGACGCCTCCAAGGAAGACCTGGCCGCCCAGGCCACAGCCCAGCCCGCCGGCAATGGCGAACTGAGCAAGGCCCCGCTGGCCGAGACCATCGACTTCGATACCTTCTCCAAGGTCGATCTGCGCATCGCCCTGATCGAGAAGGCCGAATTCGTCGAAGGCGCCGACAAGTTGCTGCGCCTGACCCTGGACATCGGCGATGCCAAGCGCAACGTCTTCTCCGGCATCAAGAGCGCCTACCCGGAGCCGAGCCAGCTCGAAGGCCGCCTGACCCTGTACGTCGCCAACCTGGCGCCACGCAAGATGAAGTTCGGCGTCTCCGAAGGCATGGTGCTGGCCGCCGGCCCCGGCGGTACCGAGATCCACCTGCTCAGTCCCGACAGCGGCGCCAAGCCCGGCCAGCGGGTGATGTGACAGCGACGGCGCCGAGAGCCTGCTCAAAGGCGAGCGAGCTAGCGACAAACAAGGCGAACATGGCTGAGGAAGCGGAGTTTACAAAGCGTAAATGAGCATTCCGAAGCCATTTTCAACGCAGTTTGGCCGACGCGCAGCCGACTTTGAGCAGGCTCTCAGGGCGCCGTTCTTCCCCCAGCCCCGACCCTAATCATGAACGCTCACGCCACCCTCATTAACGCCATCGACGCCCTGCTGCCGCAGACCCAGTGCGGCAAGTGCGGCCACCCCGGTTGCCAGCCCTATGCGGCGGGCATCGCCGCAGGTGAAGCGCACAACAAATGCCCGCCCGGTGGCGCGGCCACCATCCTCGAACTCTCGACCCTGCTCCAGCGCCCGCCGCTGCCCCTGGATTCGCCCTATCCGGTGACGCCCAACCAGCGCGCGGTGATCCGCGAGGCCGAGTGCATCGGCTGTACCAAGTGCATCCAGGCCTGCCCCACCGACGCCATTCTCGGCGCGGCCAAGCTGATGCACACGGTGATCGAGAGCGAATGCAGCGGTTGCGAGCTGTGCCTGGCGCCCTGCCCGGTGGACTGCATCGATCTGGTGGCGGTCCCGGCACCGGTTGACCGCACGGCAGAGCGTCAGCGTGCGCAGTACTATCGACGCCGCTTCGATGCCCGCCAGGCGCGCCTGCAGCGCGATCGCGAGCGGCTGGAGGCCGAGCGCCAACGCCGTCAGCCGTCCCCGGCAGCCACCACGGTGGCAGCGCCGCCGACCTCCGCGGAATCCGCGCGCAAACCCCTGAAGATCGCCGCCGCCATGGCCCGGGTCGCCCTGCAGAAGGCCGAACGGCAACTGGCCCAGTACGGCACGCCCGCCCTGGAGGCTCAGGTGCGACAACTGAGCGAGGTCGCCGAGCAGGCGCAGACGGCGCTGGACAAGGCGCCGCAGGGACCATCCAGCGCCGGTGCGCCAGCCCTGGCACAGCCGGCCGCCGACCTCGTCGCCCTCAAGCAGGCGCGAATCGCTGCCACCCTGACACGGGCCCAGCTGACCAAGGCCGAGCGGGCCTTTGGTACCGAGCCCACATCCGAGCAGAGTGCCCAGCTGGAAACCCTGCGCAGCGCCGCTCAGCAGGCGGCTCATCACCTCACGGCCCTGGAAGAGCGAACCGCCCGATGAACGCCGCCAAACGCCTGGAGATCTTTCGCCGGCTGCACGAGGACAACCCCGATCCCAGGACGGAACTGGCCTACGCCTCGCCGTTCGAGCTGCTGATCGCGGTGATCCTCTCGGCCCAGGCCACCGACGTCAGCGTCAACAAGGCCACCGCCCGCCTCTATCCGGTGGCCAACACCCCCCAGGCCATCCTGGACCTGGGCGTGGCGGGATTGTCGGAGTACATCAAGACCATCGGGCTCTACAACAGCAAGGCCAAGAACGTCATCGAAACCTGTCGGCTATTGCTGGAGCGCCATGGCGGCGCGGTGCCCGAGACCCGCGAGGAACTGGAGGCCCTGCCTGGCGTGGGCCGCAAGACCGCCAACGTGGTGCTCAACACCGCCTTCCGCCAGCTCGCCATGGCGGTGGACACCCATATCTTCCGCGTCAGCAACAGAACCAACCTGGCGCCAGGCAAGAACGTGGTGGAGGTCGAGCTCAAGTTGCTCAAGGTGGTGCCAAAGGATTTCCTGCTGGATGCCCACCACTGGCTGATCCTGCATGGCCGCTATGTCTGCCAGGCGCGCAAGCCCCGCTGCGGCAGCTGCCGCATCGAGGATCTCTGCGAATACAAGGCAAAAACCTCTGACGATTGAAAAAGGGCGCACCAAAGCCCTTTGACGATTGAAAAAATCTTTTTTACCGGCCCCTGCTTTGTCGCTATAAGGTGCGCGAAAAGGTCCGCAGCCCCGTCGATGACTGGCGTGTGACCCTGTCCAGCCTTGCCGGAGTTACCCATGGCCGAAGACAAAAGCGACATCGATGTAGACGAGGATTTCGAGACCGATGGCGAGCCGCCCGAAACCGTCGAGCCCATCGTCATCAGCAAGACCAATCTGACCAAGCGGCGCCTGATCGACGACATGCTCGAAGAGCGTCGCCTGAAGCGGCAGATCTCAGAGTACGACTTCGATCTGTAGCCCATGAAAAACCCCAGCCTAGGCTGGGGTTTTGCGTTGCGCCGCCACCCTTACAGCAGGGTGCGACCCTTGCCCGCGGCGATGCGCATGCGCAGGGCGTTGAGCTTGATGAAGCCCGCCGCATCGGCCTGGTTGTAGGCGCCGCCGTCTTCTTCGAAGGTGGCGATGTTGGCATCGAACAGCGACTCGTCGGACTTGCGGCCGACGACGATGACGTTGCCCTTGTACAGCTTCAGGCGTACCACGCCGTTCACGCTGGCCTGGGAGGCGTCGATCATCTTCTGCAGCATCAGCCGCTCGGGGCTCCACCAGTAGCCGGTGTAGATCAGGCTGGCGTACTTGGGCATCAGCTCGTCCTTGAGGTGAGCCACCTCGCGGTCGAGGGTGATGGACTCGATGGCGCGGTGGGCCTTGAGCATGATGGTGCCGCCGGGCGTCTCGTAGCAGCCACGGGACTTCATGCCGACGTAGCGGTTCTCGACGATGTCCAGGCGACCGATGCCGTTCTCGCCGCCGATGCGGTTCAGTTCGGCCAGCACGGTGGCCGGGCTCAGCTCCTGGCCGTCGATGGCGACGATGTCACCGTTGCGGTAGGTCAGCTCGAGGTAGGTCGGGGTGTCCGGCGCGGCTTCCGGGGACTTGGTCCAGCGCCACATGTCTTCTTCGTGCTCGGTCCAGGTGTCTTCCAGCACGCCGCCCTCGTAGGAGATGTGCAGCAGGTTGGCATCCATGGAGTACGGCGACTTCTTCTTGCCGTGGCGCTCGATCGGGATCTGGTGCTTTTCGGCGTAGTCCATCAGCTTCTCGCGGGACAGCAGGTCCCACTCGCGCCAGGGCGCGATCACCTTGACGCCTGGCTTGAGCGCATAGGCGCCCAGCTCGAAACGCACCTGGTCGTTGCCCTTGCCAGTGGCGCCGTGGGAGATGGCGTCGGCGCCGGTCTCGTTGGCGATCTCGATCAGGCGCTTGGCGATCAGCGGACGGGCAATGGAGGTACCCAGCAGGTACTCGCCTTCGTAGACGGTGTTGGCACGGAACATCGGGTAGACGAAGTCACGGACGAACTCTTCGCGCAGGTCGTCGATGTAGATTTCCTTGACGCCCATGGCCTTGGCCTTGGCGCGCGCCGGTTCGACTTCCTCGCCCTGGCCGAGGTCAGCGGTGAAGGTCACCACTTCGCAGTTATAGGTATCCTGCAGCCACTTGAGGATCACCGAGGTGTCCAGGCCGCCGGAATACGCCAGGACTACCTTCTTCACATCCGCCATGCCGTTCGCTCCCGTGTGTTGCGTTGAGTCGGAAAGCGCCAATTCTACTGGTCGCCTCGCTGCTTTTACAGGGGCGCGACGCACTCTGATGTCTGGGCGACATGCGGTCGGGGCGGATCAGCCCTTGGGCTTGGCCGGCGGTGCCGGGGTGGGCGCCGGCGGCTCGGCCGGATTGGCCGCGGTGCTGGAGGTCGGCGCAGCCGGGGGCTCGGCGCTCGGCGACACCCGCGAGAACACCAGGGTCACCCGGCGATTGAGCGCGCGATTGGCCTTGCTGCTGTTGGGCGCCACGGGGTACTGCTCGCCAAAGAAGCGCAATTCGATCTGCTCCGCGGCGAAGCCCTTGCTCTTGAGGTACTCCATCACCGCGATGGCGCGCAGCCGGGACTCCTGGCGATTGTCCAGGCGCGTACCCTGGTTGTCGCTGTAGCCCGAGACGATGACGTGATTGACCGTCGGATCGGCGTTCAGGTACTCGTCGATGAGATCGAGCTTGGCCTTGGCCAGATCGTCCAGGGCATCCCCGCCGCCCGGAAAATTGACCTGGGAATGGCGGATCTGCTCGAAGTTGACTGCCAGCAGTTTCTGGGTACAGGCCTGGAACTGCTGGTAGGCCGGTTCGAAGCGCACCGGCAGCAGCCGGACCTCGACCCGGTCGTCCAGGGCACCCGCGCGACTGACCTGGGGCATGCGCCCTTCCATCAACCCCGCCAGCAGCCGCTGCGCCTGCTGCGCGCTGGTGGCCAGCGCCTGCTCGCCCTCGACGACCTTGACCGAGCCGAGGCTGATATCGCCCAGCCCCGGCTTCCAGGGCACCGCCGCCGCTTTCAGACTGGCACTGCCCGCCGGCAGCCACTGGCCATTGGGCCGTAGCTCGAACACCGTGGACTCGCCCGCGCGGCGCAGGAAGCCACCGCTGCCGAAGCGGGGAATGGGCTGCAGCAGGCGACAGGCGAAGACATCGCCCTCGACCTTCCATTCCACGCTTTCGAGCCGGCTCTGGAAGGTCATCCCCCAGGCCGGCACGGCAAGCAGCAGAGAGGACAGGAAGAGGTAACGCGAGCGCACGTCGGACTCCGGAAAGTAAAAGTACCTGGGCTTCTTATCGGTCGAAGGCGCGGAAAACTTGAGTACGGTCCCGCCGCACGGATGCCGGCTACCCCCTTTTCCGGTAGCATTTCCCCACTTTCCCGCAGCCTGGAATCCCGCATGACCGACCGGATCACCCTTGCCCGTCCCGATGACTGGCACATTCACCTGCGCGACGGCGCCGCCCTGCCGCAGACCGTCGCCGACGCTGCCCGGGAATTCGGTCGCGCCATCGTCATGCCCAACCTGGTGCCACCGGTGCGCAATGCCGAGCAGGCCGCCGCCTACCGCGCGCGTATCCTGGCCGCGCGCCCGGCCGGCAGCCGCTTCGAACCGCTGATGGTGCTCTATCTCACCGATCGCACCAGCCCGGAAGAGGTCCGCAGCGCCAAGGCCAGCGGCTTCGTGCACGCCGCCAAGCTCTATCCGGCCGGCGCCACCACCAATTCCGATTCCGGCGTGACCTCGCTGGACAACCTCTTCCCGACGCTGGAAACCATGGCCGAGATCGGCCTGCCGCTGCTGGTGCACGGCGAGGTCACCCATGCCGAGGTGGATGTCTTCGACCGCGAGAAGAAATTCATCGACGAGCACCTGGTGCGTATCGTCCAGCGTTTCCCGACGCTGAAGGTGGTGTTCGAGCACATCACCACCGGTGATGCCGCTGCCTTCGTCCGCGAGGCCCCGGCCAACGTCGGTGCCACCATCACCGTCCACCACCTGCTGTACAACCGCAACCACATGCTGGTGGGCGGGATCCGGCCGCACTTCTATTGCCTGCCGATCCTCAAGCGCAACACCCACCAGAGCGCCCTGCTGGACGCCGCCACCAGCGGCAATCCCAAGTTCTTCCTTGGCACCGATTCGGCACCCCATGCCCGCCACGCCAAGGAAGCGGCCTGCGGCTGCGCCGGCTGCTACACCGCCTATGGCGCCCTGGAGCTCTATGCCGAGGCCTTCGAGAGCCGCAATGCCCTCGACCGCCTGGAAGGTTTCGCCAGCCATTTCGGCGCCGATTTCTACGGCCTGCCGCGCAATACCGAGACCGTCACCCTGGTCCGCGAGGACTGGCAGGCCCCCGCCTCCCTGCCCTTCGGTGACCACGAGGTGATTCCGCTGCGCGCCGGCGAGACACTGCGCTGGCGTCTGGAGGTGGGCGCATGAGCATGGACGAGACCTTCAGCGATGAACTGGACGCCAGCCAGCCGATGTCCGACTCGCGTATCCCCATGGCGCGCCGCTTTCGCGGCTACCTGCCGGTGGTGGTGGATGTCGAGACCGGTGGCTTCAATGCCGCCACCGATGCCCTGCTGGAAATCGCCGCCACCACGGTGGCCATGGACGAGGACGGGGTGCTCTACCCGGACCACACCTACTTCTTCCGCGTCGAACCCTTCGCCGGCGCCAATATCGAGCCGGCGGCGCTGGAGTTCACCGGCATCAAGCTCGACCATCCGCTGCGCATGGCGGTGGGCGAGGAGCAGGCGCTCAGCGAGATCTTCAAGGGCGTGCGCAAGTCGCTCAAGGCCAACGGCTGCAAGAGAGCCATCCTGGTCGGCCACAACAGCAGCTTCGACCTGGGCTTCCTCAATGCCGCGGTGCTGCGCTGCGGGCTGAAGCGCAATCCCTTCCACCCCTTCTCCAGCTTCGATACCGCCACCCTGGCCGGTCTGGCCTACGGTCAGACGGTGCTGGCCAAGGCCTGCCAGGCCGCCGGTATCGAATTCGATAACCGCGAAGCCCACTCGGCCCGCTACGACACCGAGAAGACCGCCGAGCTGTTCTGCGGCATCGTCAATCGCTGGCGGGAGATGGGCGGCTGGGTCGATCTCGACTGACCGTCCGTCGCCCGCCCTGCCGTTAATGAGATTTTGCCGCCTACAACTTTGACAATCATTCTCATTGTCATTAGCTTTGGCGGCACCTCCACTCATACAGCAGGCGATCCATGTACGTGTGTCTTTGCCGTGGCGTGACCGACAAGCAGATTCGTGAAGCCATCTACGAGGGCTGCTGCAGTTATCGCGAAGTTCGGGAAAGCACCGGTTGCGCCACCCAGTGCGGCAAGTGCGCCTGCCTCGCCAAGCAGGTGGTCAAGGAAACCCTTGGCGAACTGCATGGTGCCCAGCAGCTCGCCTACGCGCTGGACGTGCCGCGCGCCTGAGCGACAGTTGCACGAAAAGCCGGACCTTGGGTCCGGCTTTTTTATTGTCTAATCAAACGCTTACGGAAAGGATGGAAAAGCTTTCGATTACCGTTCGATTTTCGTCGATTTTTCAACAACTTAAGCTTTTGACAAAGAGCCCTCCCACGCTCAGACTGCCGGCAATCCCACCCGATTTGCAGGTCCGGCCATGAAAGGCGATATCACCGTCATCCAGCATTTGAACAAGATCCTCGGCAATGAACTGGTGGCCATCAACCAGTACTTCCTGCACTCGCGGATGTACAACGACTGGGGTATCCGCAAACTCGGCCATCACGAGTACAAGGAATCCATCGACGAGATGAAGCACGCCGATCGCCTGATCGAGCGCATCCTGTTCCTGGAAGGCCTGCCCAATCTCCAGGACCTGGGCAAGCTGATGATCGGCGAGAACACCCAGGAGATGATCCAGTGCGACCTGCGCCTGGAAATCAGCGCCGTGGCCGACCTGCGTGAAGCCATCACCTACTGCGAAAGCGTGCGGGACTACGTGAGCCGCGACATGCTCAAGAACATCCTCGAATCCGAGGAAGAGCATATCGACTGGCTGGAAACCCAGCTGAGCCTGATCGCCAGTGTCGGGATCGAGAACTACATCCAGTCGCAGATGCATGACGACGACGATTGATCAGGCAGCCGCCCAAAAAAAAGGCCCGCACGCTGCGGGCTTTTTTTATGGGCCAGGGACTCAGGCGTCCTTGGTTTCCACGGCTTGCTTGATCAGGGTCTGCAACTCGCCCTTCTCATAGAGTTCGGCCAGGATGTCGCTGCCGCCGACCAGCTCACCGCCGACCCACAGCTGGGGGAAGGTCGGCCAGTTGGCGTACTTGGGCAGGTTGGCACGAATTTCCGGATTCTGCAGGATGTCGACATAGGCGAATTTTTCGCCACAGGCCATCAGCACCTGAGCGGCGCGAGAAGAGAAGCCGCACTGAGGCGCGTTCGGCGAACCCTTCATGTAGAGCAGCACGGGATTGTTGGCAATCTGGTCTTTGATGGTATCGATGATTTCCACGATGCACCTCGCTAATACGGTGGGACGATTGTAACGGAAAGGCCGGTCGAACGCCGGGATTTCCGCGACGTCCAGCCCATGACAGGCGCGGCTCGACCTGCAAATCGACCACGCTCCGGCACCACCGTTCGCCGCTGTGACGACGACCTGCGTGCCGCCAAGCAAACTTTGCGGGCACGGCCGTGGTCAGGTTAAGGGTAGGCGCCGCTCGGTGCGCCTGATCCAAGACCCCAGGAGAACTCCATGAGTCTGTTCAGCACCATCCTATCCAAGCTCGGCATCGGTGAAGCCCACGCGGACACCCCTGCCGCCGCGCCCACTGCCGGTGCCACCGAGACCACCACGCCCGCCGGTAGCGCCGCCTCCGCAGGTGCTGGCAGCCACATCAGCCAGGTGGACGTCGCCGCCAAGCTGGACGGCCTGGCCGCCCAGAAAGGTGAGCAACTCAACTGGAAGACCTCCATCGTCGACCTGCTCAAGCTTCTCGACCTGGACAGCAGCCTGACCGCCCGCCAGGAACTGGCCAAGGAACTGAATTGCCCGGCCGACAAGCTGGGTGATTCCGCCCAGATGAACATGTGGCTGCACAAGGCCGTCCTGCAGAAGCTGGCCGACAATGGCGGCAACGTTCCCGCCGACCTGCTGTAAGGCTACTGCCTGCTGATCCGTTTCGGGCCAGCCGCCCTGCATGAAGGGCCTGGCCTGCGATGGTGGTAAAATGCGACATGAACTTATACCATTTCGCCTTTGGTCTTTCCGCCGTTTGAAACGGCATGCTCTCAGGTTCGCCGCGCCCTCCATGGACGGCCGTTACCGGGACGGGACGCTAGGGTAACGAAATGACGGTTCGCCACTTTCTCTCTTTCATGGACTGTTCCCCCGCGGAACTCCGGCAACTCATCGCTCGCGGCATCGAGCTCAAGGCCCTGCGCAACCGGGGCGTGCTGCACGAGCCCCTGCGCAATCGCGTCCTGGGCATGATCTTCGAAAAGGCCTCGACCCGTACCCGCCTCTCCTTCGAGGCCGGCATGATCCAGCTCGGCGGCCAGGCGATCTTCCTTTCTTCCCGTGATACCCAGCTCGGTCGCGGCGAACCTGTCCCGGACAGCGCCCGCGTCATGTCGAGCATGCTCGACGGCGTGATGATCCGTACCTATGCCCACGAGATGCTCACCACCTTCGCCGCGCACTCCCAGGTACCGGTGATCAATGGCCTGTCGGATGACCTGCACCCCTGCCAGCTGCTCGCCGACATGCAGACCTTCTTCGAACACCGGGGCGATATCCGCGGCAAGACCGTGGCCTGGATCGGCGATGGCAACAACATGTGCAACAGCTACATCGAGGCGGCCGAGCAGCTCGACTTCAGCCTGCGCATCGCCTGCCCGGAAGGCTTCGAGCCCAATCCACGCTTTCTCGAACGCGCCGGCGACCGCGTGCAGCTGACCCGGGATCCACGCGAGGCGATGGCCCAGGCCCACCTGGTCAGTACCGACGTCTGGACCTCCATGGGTCAGGAAGAGGAAACCCGATTGCGCCTGGCGGCCTTCAAGCCCTACCAGGTCACCGCCCAACTGCTCGATGGCGCCGCGCCCGACGTGCTGTTCATGCACTGCCTGCCCGCCCACCGCGGGGAAGAGATCAGCCACACCCTGCTGGACGATCCGCGCGCAGTGGTCTGGGACGAAGCCGAAAATCGCCTGCATGCGCAGAAGGCACTGCTCGAATTCCTCATCAAGCCGCCGCTGCACGCCTGAATCCGGCAGGGACCTCGACTGCGCCAGGCAATCGAGGGCTTTTCGCTACAGCAACAGCTGTCCGCGTAGCACCGTCACCGCCCGCCCGGCGATACTGACCCGGTCACCGTCCAGTCGACACCTGAGCTGTCCGCCCCGGGCCGAAAGCTGCTGGGCGGTGAGCATCCGCTTGGCCAGCCGTCGCGACCAGTAGGGAATCAGACTGCAATGCGCCGAGCCGGTGACGGGATCCTCATCCACACCCACCGCCGGGGCGAAGAAGCGCGAAACGAAGTCCACCTCCTGTCCTCGCGCGGTCACGATGACGCCTTGCCAGGGAAGCCGGGCAATGGCTGCCATATCCGGCTTGCAGTCACGCACCGCCTGCTCCGACTCCAGCAGTACCAGCAGCTTGTCCGCCGCCAGGGCATCCACCGGCGAGACCCGCAGCGCACGCTCCAGCTCGGGAGTCACCCCCTGCTCCGTGGGTACCAGCGCGGGGAAATCCAGCGCCAGCAGCCCATCGGCTTCGCGAAACACGCGCAGAAGGCCCGACTGACTGATGAACTCCAGCCGGTCACCCGCTTCGCCATAGACCTCGAACAGGATGTGCGCGGCAGCCAGGGTGGCATGACCGCACAGGGGCACCTCGGTCCGCGGGGTAAACCAGCGGATGCGCCAGGTGTCCCCTTCCCACACCACGAAGGCGGTTTCCGAAAGATTGTGCTCGGTGGCGATCCGCTGCAGCAGCTCGTCGGCGGGCCAGCTGTCCAGGCGGTAGACCGCGGCGGGATTGCCACGGAAGGGCTGATCGGTGAAGGCATCGACCTGATGAAATTCTAGGGGCATGCGCGCTACCTGAGCAGAAGAAGAGAAACGGCAAGCATCGACGTCGCGCGGGCACTCGGTCTCTGGTGATCCCTGGCCGCGACGACTCCACCTTGAGACCTGCCGCCGGGCCGATTGTCGCCAGCAATCCTTTGACCAAAATAGCAGGCGGCGTCGCATCGGCAATGAATTGTCGAACGTCGTCACTGTTTTTGCGCTCAGGAGCTTTGACAGTTTTCATATTTGAAATTAGATTTTCGGTTGCGAACAAATGGCTCACCGGCCACCTATAAATACAACAACCACGAGGCTCCTCCATGAGTACTCTTCTCGCTCCAACGCTACGCGGTCAATGCATCGCCGAATTCCTCGGCACAGCCCTCCTCATCTTTTTCGGTACCGGTTGCGTGGCGGCCGCGAAGGTCGGCGGTGCCACCCTCGGCTTGTGGGAAATCAGTATCATCTGGGGCGTCGGCGTGAGCATGGCGGTCTACCTGTCCGCCGGTGTCTCCGGCGCGCATCTCAGCCCGGCCGTCACCATCGCCCTCTGGCTGTTCGGTGGCTTCGAAAGGCGCAAGGTCCCGGCCTACATCCTGGCCCAGGTGGCCGGCGCCTTCTGCGGCGCGGCGCTGGTCTACGGCCTCTACAGCAGCCTGTTTTTCGATTATGAACAGGCCCACCACATGGTTCGCGGCAGCCAGGCGAGCCTGGAGCTGGCCGGCGTCTTCTCCACCTATCCCCATCCGTCCCTATCGGTTGGCCAGGCCTTCCTGGTCGAAGCCGTCATCACCGCCATCCTGCTGGCCATGATCATGGCCCTTACCGACGACGGCAACGGTCTGCCCCGTGGCCCGCTCGCGCCCCTGCTGATCGGCCTGCTGATCGCCGTGATCGGTGGCTCCATGGGCCCGCTGACCGGCTTCGCCATGAACCCGGCCCGCGATTTCGGACCCAAGCTGATGACCTTCTTTGCCGGTTGGGGCGAGATCGCCTTCACCGGTGGCCGCGACATCCCCTACTTCCTGGTGCCCATCTTCGGCCCCATCGTCGGTGCCTGCCTGGGCGCCGCCGGTTACAAGGCGCTGATCTGCCGCCATCTGCCCGGCCTGGCTTCGGGTGCCTGCGATGTCCCGGCCAAGGCCGAGGACAGTGCCCGCACCGAAGTGACCTCCGCCTCCAAAGCGTCCTGATCGCCGCGAATCACAATAAGGAACAAGACCATGACCGACCATAACAAGCAGTACATCGTCGCGCTCGACCAGGGCACCACCAGCTCGCGCGCCATCGTGCTGGACCGCAATGCCAACGTGGTGACCATCGCCCAGCGCGAATTCGCGCAGATCTACCCGCAGGCCGGCTGGGTCGAGCACGACCCCATGGAGATCTGGGCCACCCAGAGCGCGGTGTTCGTCGAGGCGCTGGCCCAGGCCAGCATCAGCAACGAGCAGATCGCCGCCATCGGCATCACCAACCAGCGGGAAACCGCCATCGTCTGGGACAAGACCACCGGTCGTCCCATCTACAACGCCATCGTCTGGCAGAGCCGCCAGAGCACCGCGATCTGCGACCAGCTCAAGCGCGACGGCATGGAAGACCATATCCGCAAGACCACCGGCCTGGTGATCGACCCCTACTTCTCGGGCACCAAGATCAAGTGGATCCTCGACCATGTCGAAGGCAGCCGTGAGCGCGCCCGCCGCGGCGAGCTGCTGTTCGGCACCGTCGACACCTGGCTGATCTGGAAGATGACCCAGGGTCAGGCCCACGTCACCGACTACACCAATGCCTCGCGCACCCTGCTGTTCGATATCCACAAGCGCGAGTGGGACGCCACCATGCTCGAGGTGCTGGACATCCCGCGCGAGATGCTGCCTGAAGTGAAGTCCTCCTCCGAGGTCTATGGCCACGCGCACCTGGGTAGCAGCCAGACCACCGGCATCCCCATCGCCGGTATCGCCGGCGACCAGCAGGCGGCGCTGTTCGGCCAGATGTGCGTGGAACCCGGCCAGGCCAAGAACACCTATGGCACCGGTTGCTTCCTGCTGATGAACACCGGCGAGAAGGCGGTACAGTCCCAGCATGGCCTGCTGACCACCATCGCCTGCGGTCCGCGCGGCGAGGTCAACTACGCCCTGGAAGGCGCCATCTTCAACGGTGGCTCCACCGTCCAGTGGCTGCGCGACGAACTCAAGGTGATCAACGACTCCCTGGACTCCGAGTACTTCGCCACCAAGGTGACCGACAGCAACGGCGTCTACCTGGTCCCGGCCTTCACCGGCCTGGGCGCGCCCTACTGGGATCCCTATGCCCGCGGTGCGCTGTTCGGCCTGACCCGTGGCGTCAAGGTGGACCACATTATCCGCGCCACCCTGGAATCCATCGCCTTCCAGACCCGCGATGTGCTGGATGCCATGCAGCAGGATGCCGGCGAAGCCCTGAAGTCCCTGCGGGTGGACGGTGGCGCCACCGCCAACAACTTCCTCATGCAGTTCCAGTCGGACGTGCTCGGCACCCGGGTCGAGCGGCCGGTAATGAAGGAGACCACCGCCCTGGGCGCGGCCTACCTGGCCGGTCTTGCCACCGGCTTCTGGAGCAGCCTGGACGAGTTGCGCAGCAAGAGCACCATCGAACGGGTCTTCGAGCCGGCCTGTGACCCGACCAAGAGAGACACCCTGTACAAGGGCTGGAAAAAGGCCGTCGAGCGTACCCGCGGCTGGGCCCTGGACTAAGTGACTCCGCTTCGGAGGCTGCCGGCGGTTGCCCGGCGGCCTACCGGACGGCTCCCCCATGAGGCCGGCGTCTTCCGACGCCGGTCTTGCTTTGCGCGACAAGCGCTTTCCACCCGGAAAGACCTACGGCATCCTCTGTGAATTTACTCGATCACCTCAAGGAAGCCGCAATGAGCCTGGCGCCTCGCCAACAGCAGATTCTCGAACTGGTCCGTGAGCGCGGCTACGTCAGCATCGAAGAGCTGGCCCAGCATTTCTCCGTCACCCCGCAGACGATCCGCCGCGACATCAACCAGCTTGCCGAGGCCGGCCTGCTGCGGCGCTACCACGGGGGGGCCGCCCATGACTCCAGCGTGGAGAACACCGAATACAGCATGAGGGCCGGCCAGATGCGCGAGGAAAAGCGCGTGATCGCCGAAGCCGTGGCCGCCGCCGTACCCGACCACGCCTCGCTGTTCATCAATATCGGCACCACCACCGAGGCCATCGCCCATGCCCTGCTCGGGCATCGCAGCCTCAAGGTCATCACTAACAACCTGCACGTGGCCAACATCCTCAGCGCCAAGGACGACTTCGACGTCCTGATCGCCAGCGGCAAGGTGCGCAGCGACGGCGGCGTGGTGGGCCAGGCGACCGCCGACTTCATCAAGCAGTTCAAGGTCGACTACGCCCTGGTCGGCATCAGCGGCATCGACGAAGACGGCACCCTGCTCGACTTCGACTACCAGGAGGTCTGCGTCTCCCAGGCCATCATCCATAACGCCCGCCAGGTGTTTCTTGCCGCCGATTCCAGCAAGTTCGGTCGCAACGCCATGATCCGCCTGGGCAGCCTGGAGCAGATCGACCAGCTCTTCACCGAGCGCGAGCCGTCACCCGCCTTCGCCCGTTGCCTGCAGGAATGGCAGGTCAAGGTGGAAGTGGCGCGCCCGCGCTGAGCTCCCCGGGCGACGACCATTCGTCGCCTAGCTTCTCTCTATATTCGTTTTTTTTCGTTTTAGCGGTCTGAAGACACAGACCTGGCTAGAACCTGAGTTTTTGCTGGGCTATTATGTTCGAAACCGAATAATTATGTTCGTTTCACAGGAGGCACCATGGCCCAGGCACCCACTGCAACTCCCCGGACTTACGATCTCGCCGTCATCGGCGGTGGCATCAACGGCGTAGGCATCGCGGCCGATGCCGCCGGTCGGGGTCTGTCGGTGTTTCTCTGTGAACGAGACGACCTGGCGAGCCATACCTCGTCCGCCAGCAGCAAGCTGATCCACGGCGGCCTGCGCTACCTGGAACATCACGAATTCCGCCTGGTGCGCGAAGCCCTCGCCGAGCGTGAGGTGCTGCTGGCCAAGGCGCCCCACATCGTCAAGCCGATGCGCTTCGTCCTGCCCCACCGCCCGCACCTGCGTCCGGCGTGGATGATCCGAGCCGGTCTCTTCCTTTATGACCACCTCGGCAAGCGCGAGAAGCTGCCGGGTTCCCGTGGCCTGAAGTTCGATGCCCAGGGGCCGCTCAAGGCCGAGATCAAGCGCGGCTTCGAATATTCCGACTGCTGGGTGGACGATGCCCGCCTGGTGGTGCTCAACGCCATGCAGGCGCGTGACAAGGGTGCCGACATCGTGACTCGCACCCGCTGCGTCAGCGCTCGTCGCGTCGAAGGTCACTGGGAGGTCGAGGTCGAAGGTCCTCAGGGTCGCCAGCAGATCCGTGCCAAGGGCCTGGTCAATGCCGCCGGCCCCTGGGTCGCCAGCTTCATTCGCCAGGACCTGCAGCAGAAGTCGCCCTACGGGATCCGCCTGATCCAGGGCAGTCACGTCATCGTGCCCAAGCTGTACGAAGGCGAGCAGGCCTACATCATGCAGAACGAAGACCGCCGCATCGTCTTCGCCATTCCCTATCTCGGCCAGTACACCATGGTCGGTACCACGGATCGCGAGTACCAGGGCGATCCGGCCAAGGTGACCATCACCGACCAGGAAATCGACTATGTCCTGGGCGTGGCCAATGCCCACTTCCGCAAGCAGCTCAGCCGCGACGACGTTCTGCATACCTTCTCCGGCGTACGCCCGCTGTGCGACGACGAATCGGACAACCCTTCCGCCATCACCCGCGACTACACCCTGTCGCTGGCCGAGGAGCAGGGTGCCCCGCTGCTGTCGGTGTTCGGGGGCAAGCTGACCACCTACCGCAAGCTCGCCGAGTCGGCGATGGCGCAGTTGCAGCCCTTCTTCCCGCAGCTGGGCAACAGCTGGACCGCATCGGCACCGCTGCCCGGTGGTGAGAACATGACCACGCCCCAGGCGCTGACCCGCGAGTTGCTGGACAAGGTCAGTGGCCTGACGCCAGCCCTCGCGCAGCGCTGGGCAACCACCTATGGCAGCCAGGTCTGGACCCTGCTGGGTGACGGACGCTCGGTGGAGACGCTGGGCAAGGTGATAGGTGCCGACCTGTACGCACGGGAAGTCGAATACCTGCAGCGATACGAGTGGGTCACCAGTGCGGAGGACGTGCTCTGGCGGCGGACCAAGCTGGGCCTGGTATTCAGCGACGCCGAACGGGCTGCGCTGGAAGACTTCCTGGCGCATTCGGAAGCGGCCCAAGCCAGTAAGGACAGCAACGCGGCCTGAGCGTGATGCTGATTTGCCCCCGAGCGGACGACCTGCTCGGGGGCACTCGATTCATCAAGCGCACTGGATTTCGCAACAGCCGGCGTGGCGGAAGATGGCCAGCACCATGAAAAGCCTTCATGATGCGGCTTTATCTCCAGCGCCAGCGCCATGTTCGAACTCCGTCACCTGAAAACCCTGCATGCTCTCCGCGAATCCTCCAGCCTGGTGGAAGCGGCGGAGCGCCTGCACCTGACCCAATCCGCCCTCTCCCATCAGTTCAAGGAACTGGAAGAGCGCCTGGGTACCCCGCTGTTCATCCGCAAGACCAAGCCCATCCGCTTCACCAGTGCCGGCCTGCGGCTGCTGCAGACCGCGGACGCGGTGTTGCCGCATCTGCGCAGTGCCGAGCGGGACCTGGCGCGGCTGGTGGGCGGGACCGCGGGGCGGCTGCACATGGCCATCGAATGCCACAGCTGCTTCCAGTGGCTGATGCCCACCATCGACCAATTCCGTGATTCCTGGCCGGAAGTGGAGCTGGACCTGGCCTCTGGGTTCTCCTTCGCGCCCCTGCCGGCCCTGGCCCGAGGCGATCTGGATCTGGTGGTGACGGCCGATCCGGTGGACCTTTCGGGCGTCACCTACGTGCCACTGTTCACCTACGAGGCCCTGCTGGCGGTGGCCAACCAGCATCCGCTGGCGCATCGTCCCTTCATCGTGCCCGAGGATCTCGCTCAGGAGACCCAGATCACCTATCCGGTGGAACGCGATCGACTGGACATCTTCACCCGCTTTCTCGATCCGGCCGACGTCGAGCCGTTGTCGATACGCACGGCGGAGATGACGGTCATGATGCTGCAACTGGTGGCGTCGGGCCGTGGCGTCTGCTGCCTGCCCAACTGGGCGATCCACGAATACAGCTCACGCGGCTATGTCACCGCGCGCCGACTCGGCGAGAAAGGCCTGTATGCGACGCTCTATGCGGCGATCCGCGAAGACATGCTGGAGGCGCCCTTCATGCAGGATTTCCTGCTGACCGCCAAGGACACCTCCTTCGCCACCCTGGAAGGGGTCAGCAGCGCGCGCTGAGTC
Organism: Pseudomonas sp. PS02302; assembly: GCF_029959585.1. NCBI lineage: Bacteria > Pseudomonadati > Pseudomonadota > Gammaproteobacteria > Pseudomonadales > Pseudomonadaceae > Pseudomonas > Pseudomonas sp. PS02302. Next base: position 50,922 of record NZ_JASCON010000007.1, on the reverse strand, counting down.
GGCGCGCTGCTCGCGAGGGGCTTACTTGCTGTTGCCACCCGGGAAGCCGGCGAACTTCTTGTTGAAGCTCGAGACACGACCCTCGACCTTCATCTGGCGCTGCTCGCCGGTGTAGATCGGGTGGGAGGCGCTGGATACGTCCAGACTGATGTAGGGATAGGTCTCCCCTTCGTATTCCTGGGTCCGATCGCTCTCGGCGGTGGAGCGAATCAGGAAGTAGGTGTCCGAGGTGGTGTCGTGGAACAGCACGGGACGGTAGTTGGGATGGATACCGGGTCTCATGAGGCGTCTCCTGGTCTGGGGCGTCGACGACGACAGGTCATCGCTGGGCCCAATAAAGATACATTATAACATAAACAAGCCAGTTTGACAGCCGCACCTGTGACGGTGGCGGCAGCCACGGGCTTTTCGATGGAACCATCCGCCGCGCCTGGGGCTCGTAACCTGAGGCCCTGACCGGCGGCATCCTACCCTCTCTGAGACCTGCTGTCGGTCGCTGCGTGCGTTCAGACCTGGAGCGCCAGACAGACGACCTGTCCACCCCACGTCTCCCGCGCGCACAGCGCCCCCGCATTGGCTTCTCAAGGATCGCGAGAAGTCCACACGCATTGGATGCGCACGCCGAGTTCGGGACTGAACTCACCGCGCCGCATCCCAAGGATTCAAGAGGCACAGCACCATGTGCGGCATCGCCGGAGAGCTTCGTTTCGATCAACAACCCGCTGCCATCAGCGTGGTGGAGCGCATCACCCACCGTCTCGAACAGCGCGGACCCGATGCCTGGGGCTTCCACAGTCAGGGCCCGGTCGCCCTGGGCCATCGGCGGCTGAAGATCATGGATCTGGCGGAAGCCTCGGGCCAACCCATGATCGAGCCGGAACTGGGACTGTCGATGGTGTTCAACGGCGCCATCTACAACTATCCGGAATTGCGCACTGAGCTCGAAGCCAAGGGTTACAGCTTTTATTCCGGGGGTGACACCGAGATCCTGCTCAAGGCCTATCACGCCTGGGGCAAGGATATGCTGCCCAAGCTCAATGGCATGTTCGCCTTCGCCATCTGGGAGCGCGACAGTGGCCGGCTGTTCATTGCCCGTGATCGCCTGGGCATCAAGCCGCTGTACCTGTCCTTCACCGACAAGCGTCTGAGATTCGCCTCCAGCCTGCCCGCCCTGCTGGAAGCCGGTGACATCGACACCCGTATCGATCCGGTCGCCCTCAATCACTATCTGAACTTCCATGCCGTGGTGCCGGCGCCGCGTACCATCCTGCAAGGCGTGCAGAAGCTGCCGCCGGCGACCTGGATGACCGTGGATGCGTCCGGCCAGCAGCACCAGGAGACCTGGTGGAACCTGGACTACGGTCCCCGTGACGATGAGCGCCGCTACACCCTGGACGACTGGGCCGAGCGGGTCCTGCATGGTCTCAAGGACGCCGTGGCGATCCGCCAGCGCGCGGCGCGCGAGGTCGGGGTACTGCTGTCCGGCGGGGTGGACTCCAGCCTGCTGGTGGGCCTGCTGCACGACTCGGGGGTCAAGGACCTGCTGACCTTCTCCATCGGCTTCGAGGATGCCGGCGGCGAGCGCGGCGACGAATTCCAGTATTCCGATCTGATCGCCAATCACTACGGCACTCGCCACCATCAACTGCGCATCGCCGAAGACGAGATCATCCAGCAGCTGCCGCGGGCCTTCTCGGCCATGAGCGAGCCGATGGTCAGTCACGACTGCATCGCCTTCTACCTGCTGTCGCGCGAGGTCTCCAAGCACTGCAAGGTGGTGCAGAGCGGCCAGGGTGCGGACGAACTCTTCGCCGGCTATCACTGGTATCCCCAGGTGCATGGCGCCGCCGATCCCTTCGCCGCCTACCGCGCCGCCTTCTTCGATCGCGACTACGCCCAGTACGCCGCCACCGTGCAGGCGGGTGTACGTCTGCAGGAAGACGCCGCCGAAGCCTTCGTCCGTCAGCACTTCGCCAAGCCCGGTGCCAGCGCCGGCGTAGACAAGGCCCTGCGCCTGGACAGCACCGTGATGCTGGTGGATGACCCGGTCAAGCGGGTCGACAACATGACCATGGCCTGGGGCCTGGAAGCCCGGGTGCCCTTCCTCGACTATCGCCTGGCCGAACTCTCGGCGCGCATTCCCGCCGAGTTCAAATTGGGCGATGGTGGCAAGCAGGTACTCAAGGCCGCCGCGCGCAAGGTCATTCCTCAAGAGGTGATCGACCGACCCAAGGGCTATTTCCCGGTGCCGGGCCTCAAGCACCTGGAAGGCAACACCCTGACCTGGGTCCGCGAACTGCTGCTGGACCCCAGCCAGGATCGTGGCCTGTTCGACACCGCCGAGATCGATCGGCTGCTGACCAATCCGGCCGATCGCATCACGCCCCTGCGCGGTTCCAAGCTCTGGCAACTCGCCGCGCTCAACCTCTGGATGAGCGAACACGGACTGTGAGGGTGCAAGACGCATGAAAGCGACCAGCTACAACCAGCGCCTCCAGCGTGCCCAGACGCCCTCCTACGAACGGCTGCAGGCACGCCTGGCGGAAGGCGACCAGCCAACCTGCCAGCCGCTCTCCCTGCAGTGTGGCTGGGGGCGGTTGCTTATCGGCCATACCTATCCCGACCCCGCCAGCCTGGCCAAGGAACTGCTCACTGAAACGCCCGGAGAACGCGACATCGCCCTCTATGTGGCCGCGCCCCACCAGGTGCTGGCCCAGGCGCCACAACAGCTGTTTCTCGACCCCAGCGACACCCTGCGGATCTGGTTCAGTGACTATCGCCCAGCCCGGCGGATCTATCGCGGCTTTCGTATCCGCCGCGCCTGCTCCGCGCAAGACTGGAGCGAGATCAACCGGCTCTATCAGCAGCGCCATATGCTGCCCGTCGACACCGAGCGGCTGACGCCGCGGCACAAGGGTGGTCCGGTCTACTGGCTGGCGGAAGACGACGACAGCGGCGCCATCATCGGCTCGGTGATGGGCCTCAATCACGTCAAGGCCTTCCGGGATCCGGATGGCGGCTCTTCACTGTGGTGCCTGGCGGTCTCGCCCGAGTGCAGCCGGCCCGGTGTCGGCGAGGCGCTGGTTCGCCACCTGATCGAGCACTATGCCAGTCGCGGCCTCGCCTTCCTGGATCTGTCGGTGCTGCACGACAACCAGCAAGCCAAGCGACTCTACGACAAGCTGGGTTTCCGCCCGCTGCAGACCTTCGCCATCAAGTGCAAGAACGGCATCAATCAGACGCTGTTCCTCGGCCCCGGCCCTGCCGCCGAGCTGAATCCCTATGCACGCATCATCGTCGACGAAGCCCTGCGGCGCGGCATCGAGGTGCAGGTGGACGATGCCGAGGGCGGCCTCTTCACCCTGATCCAGGGCAACCGGCGCATCCGCTGCCGCGAGTCCCTGACCGACCTCACCTCGGCAGTCACCATGACCCTCTGCGCCGACAAGGTGCTGACCAGTCGCACCCTGGCCCGTGCCGGGCTGAAGGTCCCCGAGCAGCAACTGGCGGGCAGCGACGAAGACAACACCACCTTTCTGGAGAAGCATGGCGCCCTGGTGGTCAAGCCGGTCAATGGCGAACAGGGCAAGGGCGTGGCCGTGGACATCCGCGACGCCGAGCACCTTGCCACCGCCATCCAGGCGGCGCGGCGCCATGACGATCGCGTGCTGCTGGAAAGCTTTCACCAGGGCCTCGACCTGCGGGTGGTGGTCATTGGCCACGAGGTGGTGGCCGCGGCCATTCGCCGGCCGGCGGAAATCGTCGGCGATGGCCAGCACAGCGTCCGCGACCTGATCGAAGCCCAGAGCCGCCGCCGTCAGGCCGCTACCGGCGGCGAGTCGCGCATCCCGATGGACGAGGAAACCGAACGTGCCATCCGCGGCGCCGGTCATGACTGGGACAGCGTGCTGCCCACCGGCACCCACCTGGCCGTGCGCAAGACCGCCAACCTGCACACCGGCGGCATCCTGGAGGACGTCACCGACAGTCTGCATCCGGTGCTCGCCGACGCGGCCATCCAGGCAGCGCGCGCTCTGGACATCCCCGTCACCGGCATGGACCTGCTGGTCCCAGCCGCCGACTCACCCGACTACGTCATCATCGAAGCCAACGAGCGACCGGGCCTGGCCAACCACGAGCCGCGCCCCACCGCCGAACGCTTCATCGACCTGCTGTTCCCGCTGTCCCGGGAGGTTCCGCTATGAATCGCTTGCCCGAGCCCGATCTGGATTACCTGCGCAAGGTCCTGCTGGACATGCTGGCCATCCCCAGCCCCACGGGTTTCACCGATACCATCGTCATGTACGTCGCCGAACGGCTCAACGAACTCGATATTCCGTTCGAACTGACCCGCCGCGGCACCATCCGCGCCACCATCAAGGGCCATAAGGAGAGTCCGGATCGCGCCGTCTCCGCGCATCTGGACACCATTGGCGCCATCGTCCGCGAGATTAAGGACAACGGCCGTCTGGGCCTGGCGGCCGTGGGCCACTGGTCGAGCCGCTTCGCCGAAGGCAGCCGCGTCAGCCTGTTCACCGATGACGGTACCCTGAGGGGCAGCGTGCTGCCGCTGCTGGCCTCCGGCCACGCCTTCAACACCGAAATCGACAAGATGCCGGTGACCTGGGACCACATCGAATTGCGCCTGGACGCCGTGACCAAGAGTCGCCACGAGACCGAGCAGCTGGGTGTGCAGGTCGGCGACTTCGTCGCCTTCGATCCGCTGCCGGAGTTCACCGACAGCGGTTACATCAGTTCGCGCCATCTGGACGACAAGGCTGGCGTCGCCGCCCTGCTCACCGCCTTGAAGATGCTCAAGGAAACCGGCCAGACCCCGCCGATCGATTGCCATCCGCTGTTCACCATCACCGAGGAGGTGGGCTCGGGCGCCGCTGGTGCCCTGCCCTGGGACGTCAGCGAATTCGTCGGCATCGACATCGCTCCCGTGGCGCCCGGCCAGCGATCCGACGAGCACCGCGTCAGCGTGGCCATGCAGGATTCCGCCGGCCCCTATGACTATCACCTGTCGCGGCACCTGCTGCGCCTGGCGCAACGCAACGACATCCCGGTGCGCCGCGACCTGTTCCGCTACTACTACAGCGACGCCCACTCTGCGATCAGCTCCGGCCAGGACGTGCGGGTCGCCCTGCTGGCCTTCGGCTGCGATGCCACCCACGGCTACGAGCGCACCCATATCGTCAGCCTGGCGGCGCTCAGCCAGCTGCTGACCGGGTACATGCTCAGCCCGCCGGTGTTCGACAGCGATGCGCAGCCGGCCGACAGCTCGCTGGATCGCTTCGGTCATCAGCTGCTACCGGAAGACACCCAGATGGACAACCAGACGCACCTGCCGCCGCTGGAGGAGGTCGTCGGCGACGGCAGCAAATAGCGTTCGAACCAAGCGCCTGGGGTATCCTGGGCGCCTTTTTCCAGGCACCTCTCGATGATCATCCCCCACGACCAGCTCGCTGCCGCCACCTTGGACAACCTGCTTGAAGACTTCGTCACCCGCGACGGCACCGACAACGGTGACGAGACACCCCTGGCGACCCGTACCCAGCGCGCTCGCCGCGCCCTGGAAACCGGCGAGGCCGTCATCCTCTTCGATCCGGACAGTGCGCTGTGCCAACTGGTGCTGCGCCGCGACGTGCCGCCCGAACTGCTGAACGACTAGCGCATCTCGCGCCTGTCAGGCACTGCCGCGCGGCGCCAGCAGGATCACCAGCGCCCCGGCCACGCACAGCAGACCGCCCGCCAGATCCGTCCAGATCGGCCGGGTGCGCTCGACCAGCGCCAGCCAGCCCAGCGAGGCCACCACATAGATGCCGCCATAGGCCGCATAGGCCCGCCCGGCGTAGGCCGACTCGATACGCGTCAGCAACAGGGCGAAGAGCACCAGGCTGGCAAGCCCGGGCGCTATCCACCAGGGACTGCGATCCAGCCGTAGCCAGAGCCAGAAGGCATAGCAGCCGGCGATCTCGAACAGCGCCGCCAGCAGGAACCAGAGATAGTTCAGCATGGCGCCGCGCCGTCTTCCTGGCGATAGGGCAAGGCCTCGGCGGCTCGCTGCGCATAGGCCTGGACGCCATCGCGCTCCTGGTCGAGAAACTCCGCCACCGCCGCTCTCAGGCCTGGATGCACCAGATAGTGCCAGGAACGGGTCAGGGTCGGTTCGAAGCCGCGAATCAGCTTGTGTTCGCCCTGGGCGCCGGCGTCGAAGCGCTGCAGCCCTTCGGCGATGGCGTATTCGATGCCCTGGTAGAAACAGGTCTCGAAATGCAGCTGGTCGAATTCCTGCAGGCAACCCCAGTAACGGCCATAGAGGGTGTCACCGTCCTTGAGATAGAAGGCCATGGCCACCGGCCGACTGCCCTGGCGGACCAGCACCACCCGAATCGCCTCGGGCAGCCGTTCGGCCAGCAGACTGAAGAAGGCGCGGGTCAGATAGGGATCCTGGCCACGCACCTCGTAGGTGTTGGCGTAGCAGGCATAGACGAAGTCCCACTCCGCCTCGCTCAGCTCATCGCCCTTACGCCACTCGAAACCCACCCCCAGGCCGGCAACCTGGTCACGTTCCTTGCGCAGCTGCTTGCGCTTGCGCGAGGTCAGGGCGGCGAGGAAGTCGCCATAGTCGCGATAGCCGCGGTTATGCCAGTGGAACTGGCAGCCAAGCCGCGCCAGCCAGCCCTCGCGATCCTGGAGCAGGGCATCGGCCTTGGGATCGGTGAAGTTCACATGCAGGCTGGAGAGCTCCAGATCGGCCAGGCTGCTCGTGGTGGCGTCGAGCAGGGTCGCGCAGGCAGCCGGATCACCCAGCAGGCGCGCGCCCTGCACCGGTGAAAAGGGCACCGCGGCCAGCAGCTTGGGATAGTAGTCGATCCCGGCACGGCGGCAGGCATCGGCCCAGGACCAGTCGAAGACGTATTCGCCATAGGAATGCATCTTCAGATAGGCCGGCATCGCGGCTCGTAGATGCCCCTGGTCATCCTTGAGGATCTGGTGCGCCGGCTGCCAGCCGGTCCCCTGCCCCAGGCTGCCACTGTCTTCCAGGGTGGCAAGGAATTCATGCCGCAGAAAGGGCTGGTCGTCCACCAGCAGCGCGTTCCACGCGGCGGCAGGCACCTGGGCCAGGCTGTAGAGATACTCGACGATCATCCCACTCCCCTTGCTTGGACTCGGCCTACAGGTCTAACACAGATGAGTACCCGGACGGGCACCTGTGAAAGACTCTGACGGCGGGCTTTCGTGCGGACGAAAAAAAACCGCCGTGAGGCGGTTTCTTTCGAGTGTGGCGTCCCCTAGGGGACTCGAACCCCTGTTACCGCCGTGAAAGGGCGGTGTCCTAGGCCACTAGACGAAGGGGACGTTACCCTGGTGCGATCCCTGCGGATCACGAATTTGGTGGAGCTAGACGGGATCGAACCGTCGACCTCTTGCATGCCATGCAAGCGCTCTCCCAGCTGAGCTATAGCCCCAAGTACAGCATCTTGCCACGCCTGGGCTGCGTGACCGATATGGCGTCCCCTAGGGGACTCGAACCCCTGTTACCGCCGTGAAAGGGCGGTGTCCTAGGCCACTAGACGAAGGGGACGTTACCCTGGTGCGACCCTTGCGGATCACGAAATTGGTGGAGCTAGACGGGATCGAACCGTCGACCTCTTGCATGCCATGCAAGCGCTCTCCCAGCTGAGCTATAGCCCCGCGTACAACGTTCGCCACGTCTGGGATACGTGACTGATATGGCGTCCCCTAGGGGACTCGAACCCCTGTTACCGCCGTGAAAGGGCGGTGTCCTAGGCCACTAGACGAAGGGGACGAAACCTTCTACCGATTTCCCCCGCAGGCGAAACCGAAATTTGGTGGAGCTAGACGGGATCGAACCGTCGACCTCTTGCATGCCATGCAAGCGCTCTCCCAGCTGAGCTATAGCCCCGTCGGTCAGGACGGGGCGCATGTTAAGAGGCCCGGCCTCCCCTGTCAACACCAATAAAAAAAAAACCTGCTAGTAACAGACACTTAAGCCGGAAAACGGCTAGATCGCCCGGGACAGGGCCGCACGCTGGGCGCGGGCCGCCAGCAGGTAGGTGAACTTGCCGTCGCTGGCGGAGAGCTTGCGCAGGACCTTCTTGTCCAGGGCGCGATAGCCACCCATCTCCAGCGCTGTGCGCCCCGAACTGCCGATCAGCATGCCGGGGTTGGCCACCATCAGACGGGCGGCTTGCTCCACGGCCTTGGCGTAGCTCTTGCGATCGTCGAGATCGTAGCCCTGCAGGGGCAGCAGCATGCGCAGCCACTCGGCCCAATAGAACTCGAGGAATTCCGACGGCAGCACCCGACCGTCCGGGGTACGCGGTTTGTCGTAGCCGATCTGGCGGGTGAAATACACCAGCGCGCGGTAGGGATCGTCGGCCATGGCGGTGAGCCCCAGGGTTTCCGGGAGCTGCTCGGGGAGGATCGGGCGGCCCTGGGGGTCCTTGAGCCAGGCCTTGCGCTCGTCGAGCAGGCGAATCCAGAATTCCGCCATGCTGGCAGCGCCACTGAAGTCGTCGGTGACCCTGACCCATACCGAGGTTTCCGGACCACCGCCGGGGTGTTCCCAGAAGGCGGAAAAGGTGTGGTGGCCATCGGTGAGATAGAGCTGTCGTCCCGGCCCTATGACGACGGTCTTCATCTCATCCGGACAGGTACCGGGCGGCCGCACACCGAGGGCGTCACCGGCCGAGCGCAGACTGGTGCTCGGCTGGACGCCGCCACTCAGGTGCTGGCCGTTGGCTTCGCAGTAGTCGTCGAACAGCTTGCGCCGGTCGCAGGCATACTTGCCAAGCTTGTACAGCACCTGGTCGTGGCCGATCGCGGGCTGGGTGGGGCGCAGCTGACGCAGCTGGACCTGGAGCAGGCTTCCTGGCGGCACGGGGTCTCCCTATTTCAAGATGTCTTCCCAGGTCCGACAACGGTCATCCCGGGAAGACTCCTGCCGTCGATCAGACCTTGCGCAGCACCACACTGCCGATGGAATAGCCGGCGCCAAAGGAGCTGAGCACCCCCAGACTGCCACTGGCCAGATCCTCGTGGTGCAGATGCAGGGCAATGACCGAACCGGCCGAGCTGGTGTTGCCGTAGGTGTCGAGGATGACCGGCGCCTCGCCGGACTCGGGTTCGCGGCCCAGCAGGCGTTTGACGATGAGCTGATTCATCGCCAGGTTGGCCTGATGCAGCCAGAAGCGCGAGACCCGTGCGACGGGAATATCCAGTTCGGCGAGGTGATTGGCGATCAATTCGGCCACCAGCGGGCAGACCTCCTTGAACACCTTGCGCCCTTCCTGGACGAACAGCTTGTCCGGGTGGGTCATGCCCTCCTCCGCCGCGCGGTTGAGGAAGCCGAAGTTGTTGCGGATGTTGTTGGAGAACTGGGTGAACAGCCGGGTCCCGAGGATCTCGAAGCGGTGCGCCGAGGTCGCCTGGTCGGCGCGCTCCACCACCAAGGCGGTGGCGGCATCGCCAAAGATGAAATGGCTGTCGCGGTCGCGGAAATTCAAATGGCCGGTGCAGATCTCCGGATCTATCACCAGTACCGCCCGCGCCTGGCCCAGTTGCACGGCGTTGGCCGCGGCCTGCAGACCGAAGGTCGCCGAGGAGCAGGCGACGTTCATGTCGAAGCCGTAGCCCTGGATGCCCAATGCGGCCTGGACCTCGATGGCTACCGCCGGATAAGGGCGCTGCAGGTTGGAACAGGCGACGATGACGCCATCGATGTCGGCGGCCGTCCGCCCGGCGCGTTGCAGGGCCTCGCGCGCGGCGGCGATCCCCATCTCGCAGAGGATCGAGGGCTCGTCGTTGGAGCGCTCGGGGATCTGCGGCACCATGCGCGCCGGATCGAGGATGCCGGCCTTGTCGACTACATGACGGCTGCGGATGCCGGAGGCCTTCTCGATGAAGGCGGCGCTGGATTCCGGCTGGGGCGCCAGGCTGCCCTGGGCGATGGCTTCGGCATGCTCGGCATTCCACTGGCCAGCCCACTGGTTGAAGGACGCAACCAGCTCGTCGTTGGAAATGCTTTCGGGCGGCGTATAGAGCCCACTACCGCTGATGACCGCGTGCTGCACGGCTATTCCTCTTGTTGTCAGGATGACGCCGTGCCAGTTTGCCGCAAATCCGGGGTGGACGCCCGTGCAATCTCAGCGCCGATTGGCGGCCTCGGCGGCGCGCAGGACGTCGCTGCCCACTTCGCTTTCATACCGTTTGATCAGAGGCGCCACCGCCGCGCGCCAGGCATCGCGCTCGGCAGCCGTCGGCACCAGGATCTTGCTGGTATTGGCCGCCACCACCCGCTCGCGTGCTTTGGCGTTGATGGCTTCGGCATCGCGATTCACCCCTTGGGACACCTCTTCGAGGATGGCCTCCAGCTCGCTGCGGATCTCGAAGGGCAGCCCGTTCCAGAACGTGGTGTTGGTGATAAGCATATAGGTGAGGAAGCTGTGGTTGTCCTCGACGATATAGGGCTGCACGGTGTTGATCTTCTGCCCCAGCAGATTCGACCAGGAATTCTCTGCGCCCTGGACCTTGCCGGTGCGCAAGGCGTCGTAGACCTGGGCGAAGGGCAGCTTGACCGCCTGGGCGCCCAGTTGCTGGTAGTAGGCCGCCAGAACATCGGAGGACTCGACGCGGAAGGTCAGACCCTTGAGGTCGGCGGGGACGTGGATTTCCCGCGTGGCCGAGAGCTGCCGGCCACCGTTGTTCCAGTACGCCAGCCCGGTGATGCCGTGGGGGACCAGGCTGCCCAGCAGCTCGCGGCTCTTGTCGCGGCGCTGGAAGCGCTTGACCGCCTCGATGTTGTCGAACAGAAAGGGCAGATCGTAGACCCTGAGCGGCTTGGCCAGGGCGTTGAGCTTGGAAACCGAGGGCGCCAGCAGCTGGACCCGGTTGCTGCGCAGGGCCTCCAGCTCGTCGGCATCGCCCACCAGGCTGGAGTTGGGATAGACCTCGAGCCTGACCTTGCCGGCCAGCCGCTCCTGCACCAGCTTCTGTACCTGCAGGGCTCCACGGCCCTTGGGGGTATCGTCCGTCACCACATGGGCGAACTTGATGACGATGGGCTCGGCCACGGCAAGGGGCACGGCCAGGGCAAAGAGCGAGCCGGCCACGGTGGCGAAGAAGGTCTTGATCATGGGATTCCCTGCGTTGAACGATCCATCGGATCGCCCGTGCGACCCCGGTCGCGGTGCGTGCGCGACGCAATTACCTTAGCAGTCGCGGCGGGAAAGGCTGGTCAACGGCGGAAAACGGTACGACGAGTGTGCAAGAAAGGCGGATCAGGGGTAGGGTCAGCGCCGCCGAAGCGGCGCCAAGAAACCATCAGGGCGAAATGGGATCGCTTGCGGGGAAGGTTTCCTCGACGGATTCGTCGAGCTGTTCCTCGCTTACCTCGTCTTCATCGTCGGCGACGGGCGGATCGTTGGGCTGCTGCTGGGCATGGACGGCATTCATGGCAAGTCTCCGGACAGGGAAGGGTCTGCAGGGCTGAATGCTTCCAGCCCTGTAGGTTTAGTCATGACTGTGCAGACGGACGTTCAGCTCGTCGACGATCGGTGCCCAGTCGGCGTCGCCCATTATTTCGTCCTTGAGAAAGGCCTTCTGCGCCGGCGACCAGAACTCGGCTTCGGATACCTTGACCGCGTCCGGCAGCGGGGAATGGCTGGCGATGAAGTCGTCGATGGCAGCCGGATCGGAATCCAGGCCCAGTTGCTCGAAGAGGGTCGTCAGATCGTGAACGGGAAGTTCCATGGGGGTCTCCAGGCAGTTATCGGTCGTTACGCTCAGGTATCTAGAAAGACGCCAGCCTTGAGGGGTTCCCCTGCCTTAATAAATCCTTCAGCGACGAGCCTTAAGGTACGCCCACGTTCCGCCAACCAGGGCCTCTGCCATGTCGCTTCCCGTCTCTTCCATTCAATTTACCGCCGCGCCGCGCCGCATCCTCGTTACCGGTGCCACCGGCTTTCTCGGTGGTGCCGTCACCCTGCGTCTGCTGGAGCTGGGCCATGTCGAAGGGCTGAGATTCCTGGTCCGTGCCGCCACCCCGGCGGAAGGCCTGGAGCGCCTGCTGCAGAATCTGCGCGTCCATGACATCGACGAGCGCCTGGCAGCCCTGCTCAAGCCCGAACAGATTCTCTGTGGCGACCTGCTCGACACCCACTGGATCGAAGCCGCCAAGCCGCTCCTGCAGACCCTGGACGAGGTCATCAACTGCGCGGCGGTGGCCTCCTTCTCACGCAATCCGAAGATCTGGCCGGTCAACGTCGAGGGCACCTTCGCCCTCGCCGAGGCGTGCGCCCAGTCGCGGCGACTGAAGCGCTTCCTGCACGTCAGCACCGCCATGGCCTGCGGCCCGCAGCGCCAATCGCCGGTCGCCGAAACCTGGGACTTCCCCGAACCGGACCAGCAACTGGTGGACTACACCGCCTCCAAGGCCGCCATCGAACTCAAGCTGCGCAACGAGTTGCCGCTGCTGCCGCTGGTGGTGGCGCGCCCCTCCATCGTGGTGGGTCATCGTCGCTCGGGTTGCAAGGCATCGGGCAGCATCTTCTGGGTGTTCCGCATGGGCTTCGCCCTGGAACGCTTCACCTGCGGCCTCGATGAGCAGATCGATGTCATCCCGGTGGACTACTGCGCCGAAGCCCTGGTGGAACTGGCGCTCAAGCCCAGGCTGAACCACAGCCTCTACCATATCTCAGCGGGCAACGCCGGCGCCTGCACCTTCGGCGAAATCGACGAGGCCTATGCCGGCGCCATGGGCGATGCCCCGGTCGGCGAGCGCTACCGCCAGGTGGACAGCGCCGATCTCAAGGAGCTGGCCGCCGACTTTAACGAACGCATCGGCCCGGCCAATCCGCGCCTGGTGCTGCGGGCGCTGAAGCTGTACGGCGGCTTCGCCGATCTGAACTACCTGTTCGACAACCAGCGCCTGCTCGACGAAGGCATCGCCGCCCCGCCGCGCTTCACCGACTATCTGGATGTCTGCGTGCATTCCTCGCGGGACATCAGCATCCCGGCGCAGATGCAGTGGGATTTCAAATGAGGCGCGTGCCCGGTGCCGGCGACCGCCAGGCACCGGGCCCTGCTCAGACGGAATCCCGCTCCGGTGAAGTCAGTCGCGAATCCCGGACGATATCGCTGACCGAGGCGTAGCCCCCGCGCGCATCGCGCAACATGGTGCGCAGGTTGCCTTCGATGGTGTTGCAGATGGTCCCCATGGTGATCTGGTGGCGACTGCGCTGGAAAGGATTCTGCAGATCGGTACCGACCTTCTCCATCGCCAGGAAGATGAAGCCCACCACCGTGGAGGCCAGCGGGGTATACCACTGCAGGCTTTCCACCAGACCAATGGGCATCAGCACGCAGAACAGGAAGATGAACAGCCGCGGGAAGTTCACATAGGGATAGGGCAAGGGCGTGTTGGCGATACGCTCCATGCCACCCTGCCAGTTGGACATGTCGACGAAGGTGGCTTCGAGTCGCTCCAGGCGAATGCTGTCCAGGCGGCCGGCGCGGTATTCCAGGGCGATCAGGCTGGAAGAGCCGCTCAAGATGGCATTGGCGAAGTTGTTGGTCTCCTTGCGCATCGCCCACTCTTCCTTGCCCAGGTAGGTACGCACCTCCTTGGGCAGGGGATCGCCGCTGAGCTGGCAGGCGAGGCAGCGGACATAGGCCAGATGGCGTTCGATCAGCACCGTCTTGATCGCATTGAAATGCTCGTCGCCGTCGTCGATGAGCGTCAGCACCTGGCGGGTGAAGCTGCGCGAGCTGTTGACCATGCCGCCCCAGAGGGTGCGCGCCTCCCACCAGCGTTGGTAGGCGCTGGTATTGCGGAAGCTGGTCAGCACGATCAGCGCCGAGCCGATCAGCGTCAGGGGGATATTGGGCAGCTCCGCCCGTTTCTCCACCAGCAGCATGTAGTCGACGGTGACGGCGATGTCCCACAGCAGCAGCCAGAAAACCGACCAGCCGACATAGCTGAAGGTTTGCCGAAGGAATGTCAGGATGCGGTGGAAATAGCCCACGGTGATAGTCCTTAGCGCGTGAAAGAAGGGGTGCGGCCATAGGAACCTGGGGTCGGAAACAGGTTCAAGGCAAGCGTCTGGAGCGCGGATCGCCGCCCATTTCACGCAATTGACCGGTGGCATTCCGTTTCCGGATATGAAGGGGTAGCGGTTCGTGGACTGAGATCCCTCAAAGCCGCAGGGCCTGACCGGGCGCCAGATGGTCCAGGGATATCGACACCGGTACCGAACATCCGGCCCCCGCTGCGGTCCGACGGACACCATGCCCTTCCGGAGCACTGCCATGACCGCCACCCCGCGCGTTCGTCTGGATGTCTGGAGCGATTACGTCTGCCCCTTCTGCTATCTGGAACTACCCCAGCTGGCGCGTCTGCAGGAGGAATTCGGCGACCAGTTGGCCATCGAGTGGCATGCCTTCGAATTGCGTCCCGAGCCCACCCCTACCCTCGATCCTGCCGGCGATTACCTGCGCCGGACCTGGGATCGCGCCGTCTATCCCATGGCGGCGGAGTACGGCATGGTGCTGCGCCTACCGCCCGTGCAACCGCGCAGTCGCCTGGCGCTGGAGGCGGCGGAATTCGCCCGCGAGCACGATCGCTTCGACGCCTTCCATCTGGCGGTCTTCCAGGCGTTCTTCGAAGAGGGTCGTGATATCGGTGAACTGGATGTGCTGCTCGACCTGGCGCGGCGCACGGGTTTGGACAGCGAGGCGCTGAAGGCCAGTCTCGCCCGTGGTGATCACACCGACCTGGTGCTGCATGCCGAGGATCGCGCCGAAGCCCTGGGCATCACCGCCGTGCCGACGCTGCTGCTGCGCTCCGCCGGGGCGCCCGTCGAAGCGGCTCGGGCGCTGGATGGCGCGGTGCCCTTCGCCCAGTTGGCGGCGGCCGTCAGAGCCCAGCTGGAGACTGCCAGCGCCTAGCGCCGGGCGTCCGGCGTAAGCTCGGGGAACAGCACCTCGGTAAAGCCGAAGCGGCCGAAATCCTGGATCCGCGACGGATAGAGGCGGCCGATCAGATGATCATATTCATGCAGGACTACCCGTGCATGAAAGCCCTCGGCTTCCTGGTCGACGGTGCGGCCATCGCCATCCACGCCGCGATAGCGGATCCGCCGTGGCCGCGGCACCTCGCCACGCAGTCCGGGGATCGACAGGCAGCCTTCCCAGCCCAGTTCTTCGCGGGCGTCCAGCACCTCGATCCGCGGATTGATCAGCACCTGCAGCGGCACCGGCGCCGCCTCGGGATAGCGGGCATTGCGCTCGAAGCCAAAGACCATCAGCTGCAGATCTTCGCCGATCTGGGGCGCCGCGAGGCCCACGCCAGCGGCGGCGGCCATGGTGTCGAACATATCCTGGATCAGGCCGTGCAGCTCGGCCGAGCCGAAGCGCTCGACCGCCACCGGCGGTGCCACCTGCAGCAGGCGCGGATCGCCCATCTTCAAAATGTCGCGAATCATGCGAGGATTCCTCTCTTTGGCCGGTCCAGCCGCCGGCGTTTCGCCAGGAGCTTAAACCAGATGTCTTCCCTACTGCTCGCCAGCGCACTCGGCCTCGGCCTGAGTACAAACCTCGCCCAGGCCGAGGACGCCACCCTCGCCGCCCGCCTGGATCCGATCCTGGAACGCGCCGTCGCCCAGCAGCGTATCGTCGGCACGGTAGTCATGGTCGCCCGCCAAGGCCGGGTGGTGTACCAGCGCGCGGCCGGTTTCGCCGATCGCGAAGCCCAGCGGCCGATGCGCGAAGATCAGCTGTTTCGCTTCGCCTCCTTGACCAAGCCGCTGGTGGCCGTGGCGGCCTTGCGTCTGGCGGACCAGGGACGCCTGGATCTGCAGGCCCCGGTCAGTCGCTACCTGCCCTACTTTACCCCGCGGCTGGCCGACGGCACTCCGGCCGTACCCACCCTGGCGCAGCTCCTCAGTCATACCGCCGGCCTGCATTACGGCTTCGGCGAAGATTCGAACGGACCCTATCACCGCGCCGGGGTATCCGACGGCCTGGATGGGGCCCCCCTGACCCTGGAAGAGAATCTGCGGCGCCTGGCGGGGGTGCCGCTGGACTTCAAGCCGGGCACCCAGTGGCGCTACTCCCTCGGGCTGGACGTGATGGGCGGCGTGCTGGCGGCCGCGACCGGGCAGCCCCTACCCGCGGTCGTCCAGCAGCAGGTGGCCGCTCCGCTGGGCCTGCACGATCTGAGCTTCCAGGTCAGCGACGCCGAGCGCCTGGCCACCGCCTATCGCGATGGCTATCCGCGCCCCGAGCCCATGAGCGAACCCTATCTGCTGCCCATGCCCAAGGGCGGTATTCTCTATTCGCCGGCGCGCGCCCTTTCGGCGCAGGCCTTCGCCTCGGGCGGCGGTGGCATGCAGGGCAGCGCGGGCGACTATCTCGCCTTTCTGGAGGCGCTCCGCCAGGGCAAGCTGCTCACGCCCGCCAGCCAGCGCCTGATCATGGAAGACCAGATCCCGGGGCTGCAACGCGACGATGCGCCGGGCTGGGGTTTCAGCCTGGGCGCGGCGGTACTGCGCGATGCCCGGGTGGCCAAGACCCTGCAGGCGCCCGGCACCCTGCAGTGGGGCGGCGTCTACGGCAATGCCTGGTTCATCGATCCAGCGCGGGAGCTGAGCGTGGTGATCCTGACCAATACCGCGATCGCCGGCATGAGCGGGCCTTTCCCGGAGGCCATCCTCGCCGGCCTCTACCGCGACTGAGCGGACTCCAGGCGGGCCTGGAGCGCCTGGAGTTGCTCCTGCAGCGCGGCATGCTCGTGCTGCAGGGCCTGGTAGCTGTCGGTGACGGCATCGGTATCGATGAACACCTGCTCGATGAATTCCTTTTCCACCAGGGTCCGCGACAGCTTCGCCCGTTCTGCTTCGAGGCTTTCGCGCAGGGTCTCCAGCTCCTCCTGCAGGTGCCCATCCAGTTCCGGCGAGGCCGCAACGGCCGGGGTCGTCGGCTGCTGTCGCAGCTGCAGCAGGTCTTCGCCGAGTCGCTGGACCGTCGCCTTGAGCTGATCGCGCTCGCGGCGCATTTCCAGCAGGGTGCCCTGGACCCGGTCATGCTCGAGACTCAGGCGCTGCAGCTTCGCCTCGGCGCCGCGCATCTCGCGATTCTGCACGTGCAGATTGGTGACCAGCTTGTGCGCCCGGTCGAGCTTGGACTTGAGATCGTCCAGCTTGAATTCGAGATTTTCGCGGTGGGCCAGCAGGTCGTCGATATAGGGCTGGTTGGTCTTTTTCCAGTCCGGATAGTCGTCGCCCTCGACCCCGTCGAGACGGCCCACCAGGTCCAGGCTGTCGCTCATGGCCTGACCCAGGTGCTCGACATCCGCCTGCCGCGCCGCGTCGATCAGGCCGGCCGCGGTCTCGGCCTGGCTGGTGAGCAACTGTGGCTCACCGGGCTCGGGAGTCTCGCTTTCCTCGACAGCCGCTTCAGAGCGCGGAAAGAGCCGCTGCCAGAGCAGCGTCAGGACCAAGGCGATGAGCAGCACGTTGGACAGGGTGACCAGCAGGAAACCCCATTCGACGAAGCGCGAGTCGTTCATTCCCTAGCTCAACAGGAAGGCGATGAAACCGTCGCCGAGTCCGGGAAAGGACAGGCTGAAGTCGGCGCGCCCATTGTTCTGCCGCCAGAGGCTGTAGAGCTTTTCGAAGGGCTTCTGCACCAGGTGACTGGTGCTCAGCACCAGCGGCGCCCCGCCCTTGCCGGCGGAGATCATGCCGCTGAGGTCGGCGAGGAAGGCGGTGGCGTTCTCGTAGATCTCGCGGCTCAGGGTCGCACTGGCGATGGCCGCATGGATGGCGGCGGGCGAGAGCCCGGCCAGAGCGCCACCGAGAATGCAGGCCGCATTGAGGTCCAGCAGGCAGACGGCTTCCAGCGCCTTGCTCTGCGGGTGGCCATAGATGCCAATCACATAGGGCAAGGCCAGTCGATCAACCGGGATCGGCGCCATGGGCTCGATCTGGCAGACGATGGAGGACAGACCGAGCAACTGGCGAATACGCTGTGGATCGGGATTGAAGCGGGTCGGGATTGGCAGGCTCTCGCGACCGGAGGATTCGATGGCCTGCTCGGCACTGGCGCCGTCCTGCAGCACGGTGAGCACCGCCTGCTGCAGGGTTTCCTGGACGAAGGGCTTGGTCACGACGAAGGCCGCGCCGTTGCGATAGGCCGCCTCGATGTTGCGCGCCGAGGACTCGGTGGTGACAAAGCCCACATGGATATCGGCGCCCACTCGCTGGCGGATCGCCTGGAGCAATTCCAGACCGGTCATCCCGGGCATGTGCCAGTCGGTGAGCACCAGGTTGGGGGTCCAGCTCTCCAGCAGCGCCACGGCTTCCTCGCCAGTGGACGCCACGCGCAATTCGATATCCCTGTAGCCGGTATTCGCCAGAATCCGCTTGATGATGGTCTGGACCGCTCGACTGTCGTCTACCACGAGGAACTTCATGTTCCATCCCTGAATTATGAACGCCACGTTATCCCTCGGCGATGACTCGCCTCGGGCGCCAGTATGGATCACACATCAGATATCACATGGCCAGTATCAGCTGAACGGCGACCTTTTTGCGACAGCTTGTCATCGGCAACTGCAAGGTATTCGTCAAGCGCAGGATACGGCAAATCGAGCACCGTACAATATAACCTCAGCAGCTCTAACTCGGAGGTTTTGACGCGCTCGTCCGCCTTGACCAGGCACAGCAGGCCCTCCAGCACCAGGGTACGGGCCGCGATGCTCAGCAGGCCAAGTCGCGCCAGGGCGCCGTCCAGCGCCGGACGCCAGGGGTGCGGGGGCTCATAGGCACAATGCAGGCCGGGAAAGGTGCTGGCGACGGCCAGCAGAAAGGCCCGCCGAGCGGCCTGGACGTCCCGGTGATTCTGTTCGGCGGCCACCGCATAGAGGGTGAGCGCCGCGGCCCGGGCCTGGGCCAGGGTTCCCCGCCCCGACAGTCGCTGACGCCCGGGCGCCAGACTGCCGATCAGCTGGCGCTGGATGATGCGCGCCAGGCAGTAGCGCGAGAGATCCAGCTCAGGCGCAGCGGCGAAACCTGTCTTGAGGTCGACGAGCAGCTGGCGCAGGACCGGCCGCGGCAGCTGGCGGATGGCTGGAAAGGTCAGCTGGGCAACCGGCAGGCGCAGCGACGGATGCAGGCTGTCGGCCCAGTGCTGCCCTGCCCCGCCGCTCGCTGCCGACGGGCTGGCCGCCAGCGCCAGCAGCAGCTCCGCCGCCTGCCGGGGTTGCCGCACGAAAGCCCGCAGGGTCACGGGAATGTCCCGCCAGGGCGCGGGGTTAGCTACCGCCGCGGGCGGGGGCGCGGTGGACACCGGCGGCGGCGCAGCGAATGCCGGATTGCCCGCGACATGGGCAACCCCCATGGGCAGCAGGGCTTCGGCCCGGAGTCGCTCGAGCTGCCACTCGTCAAAGTCTGGTTCCAGCTGCTGGATGCGCTCCAGCACCGGGGGGTGGGTGGCGAACCAGGAGGCACCCGAATCGCCCAGCACCATGTGGGCGACGCTGCGCGCCCGGCGGTGATAGAGCCGCCCCTGCAGCGGATGGGCGGCGATCTTCTTCAGGGCATTGGCCAGCCCCTGGGGCTGGCGGGTGAACTGCACGGCGGAGGCATCCGCCAGGCGCTCGCGCGAGCGCGCCGCCGCGGCCTGGATCAGATTGGCGAAGAACAGTCCGCAGCCGCCGATCACCAGCAGCAGGGTGCCCAGCAACCCACTCAGCAGGGGGTTGCCACTGCCCCGGCCGGTGGTCGAGCTACGATCGGAGAACAATTCCCGAC
This sequence comes from Pseudomonas sp. PS02302, assembly GCF_029959585.1. NCBI lineage: Bacteria > Pseudomonadati > Pseudomonadota > Gammaproteobacteria > Pseudomonadales > Pseudomonadaceae > Pseudomonas > Pseudomonas sp. PS02302. The sequence goes on along the minus strand of NZ_JASCON010000007.1, from coordinate 31,081 downwards.
CCAGGTCGGCGATCAGGCTGATGCCATGCAGCCAGCCCAGCAGACGCAGATTCAGGCGCATGTCGCCATTGAGCAGATGACTGAATTCGTGGGCGACCACCCCCTGCAATTCATCGCGGGTCAGCTGGTGAAGGGCGCCGCGGGTCAGGCACAGGGTGGCATCGGCCGGTCCGTAGCCGCTGATGAAGGCATTGATGGCCGGTTCGTCCGGCAGCAGGTAGAGGCGCGGCACCGGGATGCCGGCGGCCAGGGCCATCTCCGCCACCACGTTGTGCAACTGGCGCGTCCTGGGGTCGGCCTGATCGTCCAGGGGCAGCGCGCCCAATCGCCTGACCACGGCCTCCCCGCCCAGGCGGGCGAGTTGCCGGACCTTTCAGCAGGAGGCCGCGGTGATGACGCCGGTGAACGTCAGGCCGGCCTTGACCAGCGTCGCCTCGCGCCCGCCCAGATAGTCGATCACCTCCCATGGCAGGAACACCAGGGCCAGGCCGGCGCTGGCCAGCGCCATGAGCAGCACCACCAGGGCCAGCAAGACGAGACAAAGCCGGGTGCGCCGGCGCGCCGCGGCCTGGTCCTCGAGGAAACGCACGCGCTCAGCTCAGGCTGATCCGCGGTGCCTGCCGCGCGTCTGCGTCCGGCAGGGCCAGCGGCTGCGCCAGGCGGAAGCCGAAGCGGCTGGCGAGCAGCGAGCCGGGAAAGGTCTCGCAGCGATTGTTGTAGTCCATCACCGCATCGTTATGGGCCTGGCGCGCATAGGCCAGGCGATTCTCCGTGGAGCTCAGCTCCTCCATCAGCTGCATGACGGTCTCGTTGGCCTTGAGCTCGGGATAGGCTTCGCTGACGGCGAACAACCGCCCGAGGGCGCTGCCGAGGCGCTGCTCGCCCTGCTCCAAGGCGGCCCGCGCGACCGGATCCTCCGGTCGGGTCTTGGCCTGGTGCAGACCGGATTGCGCCTGCTGCCGCGCCGCCATCACCGCCTGCAGCGTCTCGCGCTCGTGCTGCAGATAGCCCTTCACCGCCTCCACCAGATTGGGGATGAGATCGTATCGACGGCTGAGCTGGACATCGATCTGGGCGAAGGCGTTGCGATAGGCGTTGCGCGCCGTGATGAGGACGTTGTAGAGGCTGATCGCGAACAGGCCGAGGGCGACCAGGGCAGCCAGCAGGAGCAGCAGTTTCATCGATTCGTCCTTGAAGGTGCTGAGACGCCCCAGTCTAGGGGCACGCCACGCCAACGGTTGCGCAGCGCGACGGATGCGACGGTTGAGGGGATGGCTGGCGAATCAGGCGCCGCACACCACCGTTCAGGACGAGGAAGGCGCGCCCGTGTCGGTCGGATGCCGGGGCGCCGAGTCCGCCTTGCGACCGGGCTGTAGCTCGGCCAGCAGGGCGTCACGCTCCTGGCGCAGCTGGGCAAGGCTGGTCTGGGTCCGGGTCAGCTCTTCCTGCAGGCGCTGCGCGTGGGCCTCCGAAGCGCGCAGCTCGCGATTCTGTGCGCGCAGGCCGGTCACCACCTTGTGCGCCCGGGTCAGCCGCATGACCATGTTGTCCACCTTGAGCTCCAGGGCTTCGCGGTGCGACAGCAATTCCTCGACGTAGGGGTCGTCGCTCTTCTTCCACTCGGGATAGTTGGCGTCGTACACCTCTTCCGGACCCTCGTCGAAGAGATCGACGTTGCGGTTCACCGCCGGGCCGCTGCTGGCGGGGAGCGGTGGCGGCGGGGTATCGGCAGGCAGGCTCTCGGGCACTTCGGGAACCGGCAACGGCTGCTCCTCGCTGGCACCCTCGGCCTTGGCTGACGCGTCGCTGGCGACATAGCGCTGCCACAGGAGAAACACCACCAGAGCGATCAGCAGGATGTTGCACAGGGTTATCAGGACGAATCCCCAATCCATCAGCTGTGCATGACTCATCTGCCGCTCCGCTCTCTTCCGGTGATTAGGGCCTGGGTGCCGCTCGAAACACCCCCTGCCCACCCTGTCGGCGGCGGCGCCTCGTTCTGCAGCTGATTTGAATACAGCTGCCGGCCTAAAGCATTTCTATCAGCCCAGCGGCGCCAGAGCCGAGACGAGTTGCCGGGCACGGGCATGCGCTGCCTTTTCGCAGGCGGAACCATAAGCTTCGGCTTCGGAGAAAAGCTGGACGAAAAAAAGCCTGACGCTGGGCGTCAGGCTTTGCGCTAGCGGGCAAGGTCGGGCTTCGTTGCGTTCAACCTAACCTGCGGATGGCCCTACGCCAGGCTCTTGCTCACCACCTCGTAGACGTCGCTGGACAGCTCGCCGCTGGCCAGGATCCGCTCCAGTTCGGCACGCATCAGGGCCTGGCGCGCGGGACCGTACTTCTTCCAGCGGGTCAGGGGCGTGAGCAGGCGCGAGGCGATCTGCGGATTGAGGCGGTTGAGGGTGATGATCTGGTCGGCCAGGAAGCGATAGCCGCTGCCGTCCTCGGCGTGGAAATTGACCAGGTTGGCGTTGGCGAAGGCACCGATCAGCGCCCGCACCTTGTTGGGGTTCTTCAGGGTGAAGACCGGGTTCTGCATGAGTGCCTGGACGCGCGCCAGACCGCCCGGCAAGGGACTGGAGGCCTGGACGCTGAGCCAGGTGTCCATCACCAGCGGATCGGCCTTGAATTCCTCGAAGAAGCGCGCCAGCACCTCGGCCTTTTCCTGCTCGAAGCCGGAATTGACCAGGGCGCTCAGCGCGGCCAGGCGCTCGGTCATGTTGTCGGCGTGCTCGAATTGCTCCAGGGCGGCATCGCGCGCCTCCGGCTCTTCCAGCAGCATCAGGTAGCCGAGGGCGGCGTTCTGCAGGCTGCGGCGAGCGATGTGGTCGGCGCTGGCCTGGTAGGGCGTGGCGCGCGAGGCTTCGCGGGCACTGCGATAACGCTGCCAGAGCACGTCGCGCAGGGACTCGGCAATGGCCCGGCGCGCCTGGCGACGAGCACCATGGATGGCACCCGGATCGGCCTGCTCGGACAGCTCCACCAGATAGGCTTCGGACGGCAGCGACAGCATCTCGGCGACCATGGCCGGATCGAGGGACTCATCCGCGGCCACGCTACGCAGGGCCTCCACCAGTCGGCTGTCCAGCGGCTCGCCAGCGATCATGCCCTGCAGCACCTGCACGGCCAGCTGCTGGCCGGCATCCCAGCGGTTGAAGCCGTCGCTGTCGTGTTGCATGAGGAAGGTCAGCTGCTCGCGACTGTAGGGGAAGCTGAGCTTGACCGGCGCGGAGAAGCCCCGCAGCAGCGAAGGCAGCGGTTGCTCGGGTACGTCGACGAAGCTGAAGGTCTGCTCGGCCTGGGTGACCGACAGCACCCGGTCGCTGCCCTGGGCCGCGCTCTCGCCGTCCAGGCGCAGCGGCAGGTCGCGGCCCTGGCCGTCCAGCAGCCCCAGCTGGACCGGGATGACGAAGGGTTCCTTGGTCGGCTGACCCGGGGTGGGCGGGCAGCTCTGGCGGAAGGTCAGGCGATAGGTCCTGGCCGCCGCGTCGTAGTGCTCGCTGACCGCCAGGCGAGGGGTGCCGGACTGGCTGTACCAGCGCTTGAACTGGCTGAAGTCGGCGCCGTTGGCGTCTTCCAGGGCCTTGATGAAGTCGTCGCAGGTCACGGCCTGGCCATCGTGGCGCTCGAAGTAGAGATCGGTGCCCTTGCGGAAGCCCTCCGGCCCCAGCAGGGTGTGCAGCATCCGCACCACCTCGGCGCCCTTCTCGTACACCGTCAGGGTGTAGAAGTTGGAGATCTCGATGAAGTGATCCGGGCGCACCGGGTGGGCCATAGGGCCGGCGTCCTCGGCGAACTGGTTGGTGCGCAGGAAGGCCACGTCCTCGATGCGCTTGACCGTGGGCGAATTCATGTCGGAGCTGAAGCCGGCGTCGCGGAACACGGTGAAGCCTTCCTTGAGCGACAGCTGGAACCAGTCGCGACAGGTCACGCGGTTGCCCGACCAGTTGTGGAAGTACTCGTGGGCGACGATGGCCTCGACGCGCTGGTGAGCGGCGTCGGTGGCGGTACGCGGACTGGCCAGCACGGCGCTGGAGTTGAAGATGTTGAGCCCCTTGTTCTCCATGGCGCCCATGTTGAAGTCGTTCACCGCGACGATCATGAAGATGTCCAGATCGTATTCGCGGCCGTAGACCTCCTCATCCCAGCGCATGGACTTCTTCAGGCTGTCCATGGCGTGCTGCAGCTTGCCGATGTTTTCCGGTTCGACGTAGATGCGCAGCGCCACGTCGCGACCGCTGCCGGTGCGATAGCTGTCTTCCACGGACCGGAGGTCACCGGCCACCAGGGCGAACAGATAGGCCGGCTTGGGGAAGGGATCTTCCCAGGTGGCCCAGTGACGTCCGCCCTCGGCATCGCCGCTGGCCACGGGATTGCCGTTGGAGAGCAGGATCGGGTACTTGCCCCTGTCGGCCTCCACCGTGGTGGTGAAGACGCTCATCACGTCCGGCCGGTCCAGGTAATAGGTGATCTTGCGGAAGCCCTCGGCCTCGCACTGGGTGCAGAACATGGTGCCGGAAACGTACAGCCCTTCGAGGGCGGTATTGCTTTCCGGATGGATGCGCACCGAGGTCTTGAGCACGAAGGCTTCGCCCTGCGGCTGCAGGGTCAGGCTGCCCGCCTCGACCTGGTAGTCGCCCGCCGCCAGGGTCTGGTCGTCCAGCGCCACCGCCAGCAGCTCCAGCTCCTCGCCATGCAGCACCAGCGGCGGCAAGCCCGCGCCACGCGTCGGGTTGCGCTGCAGGCGCAGCTCGGCATGCACCAGGGTCTGGTCGTCATGCAGCTCGAAGCGGAGGCGGGTTTCCTCGATGAGGTACTCGGGCGCCTGGTAGTCCTTCAGGTAGATGGTCTGGGGCTGGTCGGTGCGCATGGCTTACGTCCTTACATCTCTGCTGCGGAGGCGGACACGGCCAGCTGATAGGCCGTGTACTTGCGAATGTTGATCACGCCGGTGTCGAACATCAGGTATTGACCCTTGATGCCCAGCAGCGTGCCTTCCACCACGGGGGTCTTTTCCAGGTCGTGGCTGACCACCTTGGTGGGATAGACCGTGACCGGATAATGGATCTCGATGGGCGCCATGTCGACCACCGGCTGGATGGCCTGCAGGCCGAAGCGCCCCTGGAGATCGTCCAGTCCCTGGGCGCAGGCATCGAAGATCCGCTCGCGCACCGCGGCCAGGTCTTCCGGCGCGGCCACGCCCTTGAGCATGGCCCGCCAGTTGGTGCGGTCACCCACCTGGCTGCGCAGTACGTCTTCCACCAGCCCGGATTGCTGGCGGGTGGCGACCCTCAGGATCGGCAGCGCCTGGTAGGCGCCCTGGTCGATCCAGCGGGTCGGCAGCTGGGTGGCGCGGGTGATGCCGACCTTGAGGCCCGAGGAATTGGCCAGGTAGACGATGTGGGGCACCATGCAGTGGGCCTCGCCCCACTCCGGCTGGCGGCAGGTGCCGTGCTCGTAGTGGCACTTCTCGGGGCTGACGATGCAGCTGTCGCACTGGGCCAGGGCGGTGAAGCAGGGATAGCAGTAGCCCTGGCTGAAGCTCTTGCGGGTCTTGCGTCCGCAATGGGTGCAATGGATGGCGCCCAGGTACTCGAGCCGCAGGCGACGGCCGATCAGCGGATTGACCGGCACCTCGCGCTCATCGAGGCGGAAGGCATAGTTGACGGGGTCGGCCAGGGTCACGGCCATCTTGCGCAGGGCGCCACGGCCCAGTTCGGTCATCACGGTGGTGCTTCTCGGTTTCTAAGAGCCCGCTCAACGTCTCGTGAGCTAGCGACAAACAAGGCCTAGGCGGCCCCACGAAAACGCCTGAGGAAGCGGATCGGACCCGCGCTCGGGTTCACGAATGGTAAATGAGCATTCCGACGGGGCTGGCCCTCCAGGGCCTTTTCAACGCCGTTTGGCCGACGCGCAGCAGACGTTGGGCGGGCTCTGATAAAGACGCGAGGTGCCTCTTCTGGCGAAGGCCCCTCGTCGGGTAAGGCGCGGACGATCAGTGAATGGCGTCGGACTTGAACAGGATGTTCTCGATGGGCACCGACTTGGAGGCACACTCCTGGGGACCCATATAGCCGGTCCGCTGGTCTTCGGGCAGGTGCTTGGCCTCGTAGGCGATGACCGCCTGCAGACAGAGCTCGACCTGGTCGCGACTGAGCTTGCGGCCGTCCGGCCACTTGCCGATCTCCACGGCCAGCTTCAGGCCCTCGTAGATATCGGGGGTGATGTTTTCCAGCATCTGGGCGAAGGATGTCGACATGGGTCGCTCCGGACTCTAGTGAACCGCCAGTTTACCGGGCTGCCGGCGACGGCGCACCTGGCCTGGCTCAATCGTGGCCATAGGCCCTCGCGGGCGAGCGGGTCGCGGGTTCTAGCGCTTGCACGCGCGGCAGGCGCGGCGACGGCGGCGGATCGCCAGGGTGACGCGAGTCAACAATCCATCTCTATCGGCGGGCGGCCATCACTACGGGCTGGCGATGCGGCCCGGCACGCACCACACTGCTGAACCCTGGCATATGGCCGCCATCAGAGCAGGAAGCGCTTTCCGGAGACCCCATGCCTGCCTATCACCCCCTCATTCTCGCCGGCGTCGAACTCTGGCTGCTCGCGGAAAAGGCCATCTACTGGCCGGCACGCCGGGCGTTGCTGGTGGCGGACATCCATTTCGGCAAGGCGGCGGCCTTCCGGGCCCTGGGCCAACCGGTGCCCCATGGCACCACTGCGGGCAACATCGCCCGGCTGGACAGCCTGCTGGCGCTCTACGACTGCCAGGAGATCATCTTTCTCGGTGACTTCCTGCACGCCCCGGAATCCCGCGCGCCCCTGACCCTGGACACCCTGGAGCGCTGGCGGGAACACCAGGCCCATCTGCGCCTGCTGTTGATCCGCGGCAACCACGATCGTCGCGCGGGAGATCCGCCCACCGCCCTGGGCATCGACGTGGTGGGCGAACCGCTGGAACTGGATGGTCTGTCGTTGCAGCACGAACCCGATCCGCACCCGCGACTGCCGGTGCTGGCCGGCCATATCCACCCGGCCTTTCGCCTGCAGGGACGCGGGCGTCAGGCGCTGCGCCTGCCCTGCTTCTGCCTGGAAAACGACGAGGTGCTGATCCTGCCGGCCTTTGGCGATTTCACCGGCGGGCACCTGCTGGCACCCGACCCGGCGCGGCGGATCTTCGTGGTGGGGGATGGCGGTATCTGGCCCCTGCGCTAGAGCCAGATACCCAGGAGATCAGCCTTCTTCGGTGATCCCGGTGATGGTGATGCCGTGGCGCTCCAGCAAGGCTACCGTGGGTTCGTCGTAGTCCCGTGGCACCTCACTGTCGTCGTACTCTTCCAGGGCATCGTCACGGACGATCTGGGCGACCCGCTCCATGTCCGGCTTCTGTTCAGCATCGGTGGTCACCACCGAGGTATTGCCGTCAACATTACTGTAAGCAATTTTCCACTTCGACATCTCAAGACTCCTCACACGGAAACAAGGCTATCGAGAGGTTAGAGGGCCGGATGCCCAGTAATTCGCCCTAACGCGGACGAAAGACGATATCCAGCAGGCCGGCCAGGGCGCCCTCGGCGCAGTCGGCCTGGGCCAGAGCCTCGCGGGCCTGCCTGAGGTGACTTTGTAACTGGCGTTGAGCATGGTCGCGGCCGAGCAGGCTGACCAGCGTGGACTTGTCGCCATCCTTGCCGGCGTCCTTGCCCAGACCCTTGCCGTCGTCCAGATCGTCGAGCAACTGGAAGGCCAGGCCGAGCTGGCAGGCGAACACCTGGAAGGCTTCGCGCTGCGTGGCGGTGGTGACCAGGGCGACACCGGCCATGCCCATGGCCGCGGAAAACAGCGCACCGGTCTTGAGCTGGTTGGTCAGGGCGATGGCATCGGCCGGGCGCGTCTGGCGACCACCGTGCAGGTCATGGTACTGGCCGCAGACCAGACCGGCGGTGCCGACCGCATCGGCCAGTTGGCAGACCATCTGGGTACGGGTTTCCGCCGGTACGCCGGAGAGGCCCGCGACCAGGCGCAGGGCATGGCTGAGCAGCGCCACCGCGGCCAGCATGGCGACGTCTTCGCCGAATTCGACGTGCAGTGTCGGCCGACCGCGACGCAGACGGGCATCGTCCATGCAGGGCATGTCATCGAGGAACAGCGAGGCGGCATGGACCATTTCCACAGCGCAGCCCAGATCGAGGACGGCTTCATCGGGCTGACCCAGGTCCTCGGCGGCCAGCACCATCAGCAGCGGACGCAGTCGCTTGCCCGGGGCCATGACCCCACTGCGGATGGCGGCGGCGACCGGATCGGTCCCGGCCGGCAATAGCTCTGCCAGACGCTCGTCGATACGGGTACGCTGCCATTGCAGCGAAGCGGCAAAATTGTCTGTCGCGTTCGGCACTAATACGGTCGCCATGAGTCGAGATACTCCATATGTGGAACCGACGAACGGTCGCACCTCGGTGGATTAGGTCTTCGCAAAGCGAACCCGTCGTCCCCTACCAGACCACAACGACCGACGAAAGGTCATTCAGGGCGGACTCTAGAAGACATGGTGGATTGGGAACTGGCAAGCCGCAAGAACGACCATCTGGACATCGTGCTGGATCCCCACAAGGCCCGTAGCGCCGTAACCACGGGCTTCGACGCCTATCGCTTCACGCACTGCGCGCTGCCCGAGCTCAATCTCGACGAGATCGACCTGGGCACCCGCCTGTTCGGCCGTCCCCTGGCCGCGCCGCTGCTGATCAGCTCCATGACCGGCGGGCCAGAGCGGGCCGCGCTGATCAATCGCCACCTCGCTGAGGCGGCCCAGGCCCTGGGCATCGCCCTGGCGGTCGGCTCCCAGCGCATCGCCCTGCAGCAGGGTGGCGATCAGGGCCTGACCGGCGAATTGCGCCGCCTGGCGCCGGACGTGCCGCTGCTGGCCAACTTCGGCGCCGCGCAGCTGGTGGCCGGCTACGGCCTCGACGAGGCGCGGCGCGCGGTGGAGATGATCGAGGCAGACGCCCTGATCGTGCATCTCAATCCCCTGCAGGAAGCCGTGCAGGCCGGTGGCGATCGCCGCTGGCGCGGCATTCTGGCAGCCCTGGAAAATCTGGTTACACAACTGTCCGTGCCAGTGGTCGTCAAGGAAGTCGGCGCCGGTCTGTCCGGCCGGGTCGCCACGCAACTGCTGGAGGCTGGCGTGGCGGTACTGGATGTCGCCGGAACCGGTGGCACCAGCTGGGCGGCGGTGGAAGCCGAACGCGCCCGTGACGAGCAGCAGCGTGCCATCGCCCGCGCCTTCACCGACTGGGGCATCCCCACCGCCGAGAGCCTGCGCCAGGTGCGCGCCGCCTGCCCCCAGGCGACAGTGATCGCCTCGGGCGGCATCCGCGACGGTATCGACGTGGCCAAGGCCATCCGCCTTGGTGCGGACCTGGCCGGCCAGGCCGCTGCGGCCCTGCCCGGCGCCACCGAATCCACCGAGGCGGTGATCGCGCATTTCCGGGTGGTGATCGAACAGCTGCGCATCGCCTGCTTCTGTACCGGCTCGGCGGATCTGGCCGGGTTGCGCCAGGCCGAGCTGCTGGACGCCGCGCCGCGGCGGTGCCCATAGTGGCCGACACCCGACCGGACGCCGCCATGCATGTCGCCCTGATCTCGCCGCCGCTGCCGAGCCACCTGTCCACCCATCTGGTGCTGGGCGAGGCGCTGGTCGCGCTCGGCCACCGGGTCACCCTGCTGCACCAGGTGGAAGTGGGCGATCGGGCGCTGCCGGCAGGTATCCAGTTCCAGGCCGTGGGCGCGACCAGCCATCCACGTGGCAGCCTGGCGCCCCTGCTGGCGCGTACCGCCAGCAGCAAGCCCTGGTCGGTATTCGGCGTGATCGCCGACATGGCGCGCAATACCGAACTGTTCTGCCGCGAAGGCCCGGCCGCCTTGCGTGACCTCAGGGTCGACTGCCTGATCGCCGACCAGATGGAACCGGCCGGTGGACTGCTCGGCGACCATTTGGGCCTGCCCTATGCATCGCTGGCCTGCGCCGTGCCGATGAATCGCGAGCCCCACCTGCCGCTGCCCACCCTACCCTTCGCCTATCCCGCCACCGAGCGGGAGCGGCAGATCGTCCAGGGCGCCACTCAGGTGTTCGACCTGATGATGCGCGGCCAGGGCAAGGTCATCCAGCGCCAGGCCCAGGCCTTCGGCCTCGGCGAGCGACGGACCCTCGACGACTGTTTCTCGCCGTATCTGCAGCTGAGCCAGTGCCTACCGGGCTTCGACTTTCCACGTCGTGCACCGCCGCCGCACTTTCACGAGGTCGGGCCACTACGTTCGCCGGCGGTGCGTGAGCAACGACTGGAACTGGAGATCGATCCGCGCCGGCCCTTCGTCTTCGCCTCCTTCGGTACCCTGCAGGGTGGCCGGCTACCGCTGTTCCGTCACATCGCCCAAGCCTGTCGCCAACTCGGCGTCCAGGTGCTGATCGCCCACTGCGGACGTCTGGATGCCGATGCCGAACGCCGTTTGCTCGACGACGGCGCCACCTGGGTGACCGACTTCGCGCCCCAGGAGGCGGCCATTGCCCGCGCCGACGCGGTCATCACCCACGGCGGCTTCAATACCGTGCTGGACGCCCTGGCGGCTGGCAAACCCATGCTCGCCCTGCCCATGGTGTTCGACCAGCCTGGCATCGCCCGCCGCCTGGAATGGGTCGGCGCCGGCATCTGCCTGGCACCGCGCCTGGCCAGCAAGGCCCGCCTGACCCAGGCCCTGGGCGCCGTGCTGGCCGATCCGGCCTATCGCCGGGCGGCCGAACGCTTCGTGCCCATTACCCAGGCGGCCGGCGGTGTCGCGGCTGCCGCCCGCCTGGTGGATGGCCTGGCCCGACGAGGACTCGAACGTGCGTCCTGACCTGCTGATCGTCGGCGGCGGCCTGGCCGGCGGCCTGCTCGCCCTGCGCCTGGCGGAAACCCGTCCGGAGCTGGACTGGCGCCTGGTGGAAGCCGGTCCGCGGCTGGGCGGCAACCACACCTGGTCCTTTCACGAGCCGGACCTCACCGCGCCGCAGCATGCCTGGATCGAGCCCCTGGTCGCCCATCGCTGGCCGGGCTACGAGGTGCGTTTCCCCACGCGCCAGCGGCACCTCGGCAGCGGCTATGCCAGCATCAGCGCCGAGCGCTTCCATGAGGTATTGAGCGCGCGGCTGCCAGCCGAGCGCCTGCTGCTGGGCCGCGAGGTGCTGCGCCTGCAGGACGATGGCGTGGTGTTCGCCGATGGCTACACCCTGGCCGCCGGCGCGGTGATCGACGCCCGCGGCCCGCGACCCGATCCGGCGCTCTGGCTGGGCTACCAGAAATTCCTCGGCCAGGAAGTGCGTCTGATTCACCCCCATGGCCTGGCCGAACCCATCGTGATGGACGCCACCGTCGATCAGCTGGACGGCTATCGCTTCGTCTACAGCCTGCCGCTGGCGCCCGACCGGCTGCTGATCGAAGACACCTACTATGCGGACGGCGAAAGCCTCCCCGCGGAACGCCTGCGCCAGCACCTGGCCGACTATGCCCGGCAGCAGGGCTGGGAAATCGCCGAGGTACTACGCGAAGAACAGGGCGTGCTGCCCATCACCCTGGGCGGCGATCTCGACCGCTACTGGGACAACGTCACCGCCGGCGCGCCCATTGGCCTGGCCGCGGGGCTGTTCCATCCCACCACCGGTTACTCGCTGCCAGAGGCGGTGCGCCTGGCGGAGCACCTGGCCGCGCAACCCTTGACCTCCAGCGCCAGGCTGCGCGACTCCCTGCGGCAGTACGCCCAGGGGCGCTGGCAGCAACAGGGCTTCTTTCGCCTGCTCAATCGCATGCTCTTTCTCGCCGGCCGCCCCGAGCACCGGGTGCGCGTCATGCAAAGGTTCTACGGCCTCGGCGAACCGCTGATCCAGCGTTTCTACGCCGGCCGCCTCACCGCCTTCGATCGGCTGCGCATCCTCTCCGGCAAACCGCCGGTACCGCTGAAACCAGCCCTGGATGCCGCACTGGCTCGTCCCCCTCAGTCCAAGGAAGCACCATGACCCAAGGTAACGCGCCCAAGCGGGCCATCGTCATCGGCGCCGGCTTCGGCGGTATCGCCCTGGCGATCCGTCTGCAGTCGGCCGGCATCGCCACCACCCTCATCGAGGGCCGCGACAAGCCCGGCGGCCGTGCCTACGTCTATGAGGAGGCGGGCTTCACCTTCGATGCCGGCCCCACCGTCCTCACCGACCCCTCCGCGCTGGAAGAGCTGTTCGCCCTGAGCGGCCGGCAGATGAGCGACTATGTGGAGCTCTTGCCGGTCAGCCCCTTCTACCAGCTGTGCTGGGAAGACGGCACCCGCTTCGACTACGTCAACGACCAGGCCCGGCTGGACGAGCAGATCCGTGCCCTGGAGCCGGACGACGTGGCCGGCTACCAGCGCTTCCTGGCCTATTCCCAGGCGGTGTTCGAAGAAGGCTACATCCGCCTCGGCGCCAAGCCCTTCCTCAAGGTCGGCGACATGCTCGCCGCGGGTCCCAAACTGGCCAAGCTCACGGCCTGGCGCAGCGTCTACACCCAGGTGTCGCGCTTCGTGAAGAGCGAGAAGCTGCGCCAGACGCTGTCCTTCCACACCCTGCTGGTGGGCGGCAATCCCTTCGCCACCTCCTCGATCTATGCGCTGATCCATGCGCTGGAACGCAAGTGGGGCGTCTGGTTCGCCAAGGGTGGCACCCATCAGCTGGTCCTGGGCCTGCTGAAGCTCTTTACCGACCTCGGCGGCGAAGTGCGCCTGAACACGCCGGTGGAGCGCATCCTCACCGAAGGTAACAGGGCCACCGGCGTCTGCCTGGCCGATGGCAGCCAGATCGAAGCCGACCTGGTGGCCTCCAACGCCGACGTGGTGCATACCTATCGCAAGCTGCTCGGTCACCACACTCATGGCGTGGTCGAGAGCAACCGCCTCAAGCGCAAGCGACACAGCATGTCGCTGTTCGTCATCCACTTCGGCCTGAGCCAGCCGCCGGTGGGCCTCGAACACCACATGGTCTGCTTCGGCCAGCGCTATCGCGGCCTGATCGACGAACTGTTCAAGGGCCCGGGCGTGCCGGACGACTTCTCGCTCTACCTGCACTCACCCTGCGTCACCGATCCGTCGCTGGCACCGCCCGGGCACAGTTCCCACTACGTGCTGGCGCCGGTGCCGCACCTGGGCAATGCCGACGTCGACTGGAGCGTGGAGGGTCCGCGCCTGCGCGACAAGATCCTCGCCTACCTGGAAGAGCGCTACATGCCCGGCCTGCGCGAGCACCTGGTCACCTCGCGCATCTTCACCCCGGCCGATTTCCGCCAGGAGCTCAATGCCCACCTTGGCTCGGCCTTCTCCCTGGAGCCCATCCTCACCCAGAGCGCCTGGTTCCGGCCGCACAATCGCGATAGTGTCATCCCCAACCTCTACCTGGTCGGCGCGGGCACCCATCCCGGGGCCGGCGTTCCGGGCGTGGTCGGCTCGGCCAAGGCCACCGCCAGCGTCATCCTCGAGGAGCACGGTTAGCCATGCCAGCCACCCATGACGTCGTCGACCACGCCGAGCAGAGCATCGCCGTCGGTTCCAAGAGCTTTGCCGCAGCCGCCAAGCTGTTCGCTCCCGAGACCCGCGAGAGCGCCGTGCTGCTCTATGCCTGGTGCCGCCATTGCGACGACGTCATCGATGGCCAGGAACTGGGCCATGGCCAGGTCGACGGCGATCGTCGCGCCGGGCGCGAACGTCTGGCCGAACTGGAACGCCTGACCCGCGCCGCCTACGGCGATGAGCCGCTGCAGGATCCGGCTTTCGCCGCCTTCCAGCGGGTGGTCAGGCGCCACGGCATTCCCCTGGCGCTGCCGCTGGATCACCTCGCCGGCTTTCGCATGGATGTCGATGAACGCATCTATGTGGAACTGGAAGACACCCTGGAGTACTGCTACCACGTCGCCGGGGTGGTCGGGGTGATGATGGCGCGCATCATGGGCGCCGAAGACGAGGAAACCCTGGATCGCGCCTGCGACCTGGGCATGGCCTTCCAGCTCACCAACATCGCTCGCGACATCGTCGAGGACGCCCGTATCGGGCGCATCTACCTGCCACGGCTGTGGCTCGACGAACTCGGCGTGCCGGCGGGCGAACTGGCGGAGCCGCGCCATCGCGAAGCGGTCGCCCAGCTGGCCGAGCGGCTGGTACGCCTGGCCGAGCCCTACTATGACTCGGCACGCCAGGGCATCGCCGCCCTGCCCCTGCGCTCGGCCTGGGCCATCGCCACCGCCCGCGGCGTCTACCGCGAGATCGGGGTCCAGGTCCTGCAACTGGGCAGCCATGCCTGGGACCAGCGCGTCAGCACCAGCACCGCCGACAAGCTGCGCCTGGTCTGTCGCGGCGCCGCGCGCGCTATGCTCTCCCGTCACCAGCGCGACGAGCCTCGCCCGACCGAGCTCTGGACCCGGCCGCGGCGCTGACGCCAGTGATCGCGCCTCGGTCACATTTGCGTGCATCTCGGGGATGCCCAACAGCAAACTTTTATGCGATAAACGGGTCGGATTAAAGCGACCCCTCGCGGGCCGCGGATGGATGGATGCCTGAGCCAGAGCGCTGCATCCGGTAGTCAGCCTACGAGTATGGGATATGCACATGCACAAGACGGAAACGGCTGTTTCACACGATCGCTTCGCTGCCTCCTCGTCACTACTTGCCCTTGGCCTTTCCGCTAACGCGCAGTCCGGTTACAAGCCCGAATTCTTCAACGCCACCCAGTGGCGCACCCTGGTCGCCCTCTGCGCTCACTTGCAGGCCGATAGCGAACAGGCTGATACCCGCCTGCCCGAATTCATCGACCGCCACATGCTGACCCCCTACGCCCACGGCGACAGATCCAGCATCGCCGATCCCTTCGACGAGCAGGCCCAGGTCCAGCAGGGTGCCAACCTGCGCGATCTGCTGCGTGACGGCCTGGCGGTGGTGAACAGCTACTGCACCGAGCGGCTGGGTGCCGGTTTCGCCGAGTTGGCGGCCGGTGAGCAGGCCCAGGTGGTCACCGCCGCCGAGGCGGGCACCCTGAATCCGCCCGCCAAGGAATTCATCGATCTGCTGCGCAACGAGAGCGAACGCAGCCAGTATGCGCACTCGCTGTTCGCTGCCTACGACGATACCCCCGCCGTCGCCTGACTCCGGTTAGCGCCTCCCTGGAGGCGCTTTCCTCTCCCGCCTAGTCCGCGCCTTCCTGCACCCGGTCCCGGGTCTTGCGTTCACGCGAGGAATCCAGGGCGCCGCCGTGTATCTCGCGCAACTGCTGCTTGAGCTGCTGGGTGGTCGGTGCCAGCAGGAAACCGAAGGACACGCAGCCGTCCTTGCCGTCCACCGCATGGTGCATGCGATGCGCCTGATAGAGCCGCTTCAGATAGCCGGTGCGCGGGATGTAGCGGAAGGGCCAGCGCTGATGCACCAGGCCATCGTGGGCGATGAAGTACAGCAGGCCGTAGAGGGTCATGCCGGCGCCTATCCATTGCAGGCGCCAGTAACCGGCATTGCCCAGGGCGATCAGCAGGATGGCCAGGCCGGCGAAGACGATCGCATAGAGATCGTTCTTCTCGAACCAGCCCGTGCGTGCGCGGTGGTGGGATTCATGCCAGCCCCATCCCCAGCCGTGCATGATGTACTTGTGCGACCACCAGGCGAAGACTTCCATGCCCGCCACGGTGGCCAGCACGATGCCCGCATTGATCAGTAATTCCAACGTTACCTCCGCAGGCGCCTGCTCAGAAGCTGCTCACAATCTGCTGCGCGTCGGCCAAACTGTGTTGAAAATGCTTTCGGAATGCTCATTTACAACTCGTAAACTCCGCTTCCTCAAGCATTTTCGCCTTGTTTGTCTCTAGCTTGCGAGATCGTGAACACCCTCTCAGGACGTCGCCGCCGGTTCGGCCAGGGAGCCGGCGGTCGCGCCCAGCAGGGGCGAGTCCACCGGTAGACAGACCTGCAGGATACCCGGACGTACCTCGAATCTCACCCGTTCCCGCTTGACCGGCTCACCGTCCAGGTTCATATCCAGACCTTCGGCGGCTTCCAGCTCCACCCAGGGCAGGCGCGCGCGGATGAACATCTCTTCGGTGCTGAAGCCCTTGCTGAGGAATTCGCCCAGGGTACCGAGCACATCCTGGGACGCCGGCAGGATGCCCACGTCGAGCAGGCCATCGTTGACCACGGCGGTGGGACAGAGCACATGGCCACCGCCGGCCTGGCGACCGTTACCGATGCCCAGGGCAAGGAATTCGCCTTCCCACTCGAAACCGGGACCGCGGAAGCGACCATAGGCCGAATGCACCTCGGCGAAGCGGGTCAGGCCAGTGAGGAAGTAGGCCGCACCACCCAGCAGGCGCTTGAGTTCGCCGGGGGTGTTGGCGGTCACCTGGGAGCCGAAGCCGCCGGTGGCCATGTTGAGGAACAGCTGGCCTTCCGCTTCGACCAGGTCGATGGCACTGGTCGGGCCATCCAGCAGCGCCAGGGCCGCCCCAGGCTCCACCGGCACACCCGCCGCCCGGGCGAAGTCGTTGGCGGTGCCCAAGGGCAGCAGACCGAGGCGGGCCTGGCTGTGATTCTGCGCCATGGCTTCGGCGACAGCGCGCAGGGTGCCGTCGCCACCCGCGGCCACCAGGGTGCCGTAGCCTTCGCGGGTCGCCTGCTCGACGAAGCGCGCGGCATCGTCTTCTTCCCAGGTCACCCGTACATCGATGCGATGACCGGCGGCACGCCGTTCCAGAATGGCCTCCCGCACGTCCTCGTTACCGGTTTCCTTGCCATTGAGAATGACCAGGGCTGCGTCAGCCAGGGTGCCAGTCGTCGTCATGTCTGTCGTCCAAGGTTGGCTCTGCGCGGCGAGATGCCGCGCCAGGTACCGGGCAGCGCCCGGCGAGCGAATCTGGAGACTAGGACTGTGGCCCAACGGCCACGTTCAGTCCTGACCGCCGGTTGGCTAGGGCTTGAGCAATTCGGCCAACGGGAGGAAGCGCACCGGATCCCCGACGGCGAAGGTACGGTCCTCGCGAATCTCCACCAGGCCATGAGCCCAGGCCGCCGTCTGCAGCACGTTGGAGCCCTGGTTGCGATGGGGTACCACCCGGCCATTCTCCAGGCGCGCCCGCTGGTATTCACGGCGCGCACCGGCACGCGGCCAGTCGAAGCCGGCCGGCACCTCGACGCTCAGGGGAGCCACGTCGATCTTGCCGGTACGCCGCAGCAGGTAGGGCCGCGCCAGCAGGCCGAAGGTCACCAGGGTGGACGCCGGATTGCCCGGCAGGCCGATCAGCGGGATACCGCGGAAGCGCCCGCAGGTGAGCGGCTTGCCCGGCTTGAGCGCCAGCTTCCACAGGGTCAGCTCGCCCTCTTCGCGCAGGACCTGGCCCAGATAGTCGGCCTCCCCTACGGAAACACCGCCCGTGGAGAGGATCAGATCGGCCTGCAGCGCGCCCAGTCGCTTGCGGGTCTCGGCGAGATCGTCCGGCAGGATGCCCTGGTCCGCCACCTCGCAACCCAGCCGCCGCAGCCAGCTGATGAGCAGGGCGCGATTGCTGTTGTAGATTTGCCCCGGACCGAGCGGCTGTCCGGGCGCCACGAGTTCATCGCCGGTGGACAGCACCGCGACCTTGAGGCGGCGAAAGACGTTCAGCTGGGCGCGCCCGAGGGACGCGGCGACCCCCAGCTCCGCCGGACCCAGGGCAGTGCCGGCCGACAGCACCTCGTCACCCACCCGGACCTCGTTGCCGCGGCGACGAATGTTGCGCCCCGGCCGCAGCTGCTCGACGAAGCGTACTCGACCATCGTCCAGCACCTCGGTGTTCTCCTGCATCTCCACGCAGTCGGCACCCGCCGGGACGGGCGCGCCGGTGAAGATGCGCGCACAGGTGCCCGGCTCCAGCGGCGCCGGGGCCTGGCCGGCGAAGATGCGCTGGGAGACCCGCAGCGGCTCGCCCTGCCAGTCATCCAGGCGCAGGGCATAGCCGTCCATGGCACTGTTGTCCCACGGCGGAAGATCCAGGTCGGCCACCAGGGGCGCGGCCAGGATGCGCCCGTCGGCGTTCTCCAGGGCCACCTGCTCATGGGGCAGGGGACCGTCTTCCGCCGCCATGGCCAGCAGTCGGGCCAGGGCTTCATCCAGCGATAGCAGGCTCATCCGCGCGGCCCGCAGGGCTCGGCCTGCTTGAGATGCGGCACGAAGTTGCAGGGGCGATGACGGTTGTCCAGCTGTTCGGCGAGGATGCCGTCCCACGCGGTACGGCAGGCGTTGGTCGAACCCGGCAGGCAGCAGACCAGGGTGCCATTGGCGAGGCCGGCCAGCGCCCGGGACTGCACGGTGGAGGTGCCGATGTCGGCCACGGAGATCTGGCGGAACAGCTCGCCGAAGCCATCCACCTGCTTGTCCAGCAGGCAGGCGACGGCTTCCGGGGTGCTGTCGCGACCGGTGAAGCCGGTGCCCCCGGTGATCAGCACCACCTGCACCTGGTCTTCGGCGATCCAGTGGGCGACCTGGGCGCGGATCTTGTAGAGGTCATCCTTGAGCAGCACGCGATCGGCGAGGAAGTGACCGGCAGCCTCCAGGCGGTCGACGAACAGCTGACCCGAGGTGTCGGTCTCGAAGGTGCGGGTGTCGCTGACCGTCAGGACAGCGATGTTCAGCGGTACGAAAACCGCCTCGGCTTTGTGGCTCATCTGGTTGGGTTTCCGAAGAGTGCGAAGGGAAGGGTGCAGCGGAAGACCGCTGGACGGGCAGCGGGTTTCCCGAAGGGGGCGAGCGTCGGACTGGCAGCGGCTGGAAGGTGGCCGCTCCGACAGTGAGGGTCGCTGTCGACCCTGGTCGACGTGAAGGTCCGCGAAGGCTGCATCATCACAGCCTAGAGGAAAAGCCGACGCCCCTACAACCGAGAGGGCGCCGCCGCCCCGACCTAGCGCTGGCGTTGCTCGCCTTCAGCGTGAGTCTCCCACTTGATGGGACGCGGATCGGTGATGTCGTTGGCATCCTGACTGAAGCGACCGTATTGCGGGGCGATGTTCGGGTCCTCCTCCCAGGTCGCCTGCTGGGTGAAGGTGCCGGCCTTGCGATCGAACGTGAGGAAATGCCGGGCCGTCTTGCCGCCCCAGTCCGCGGAGGGCAGGGAGATGAAATCCACCTGGTACTGGTCGTCGGTCAGCTTGCCGTGCACCACGTAGACGCCATAGTGCTCCTCGCCGGGCGAGATGATCTTGTAGACGCCATTGCTGTAGTAATAGAGGGTAGCGTCGGGATAGGGCTTCTTCTCGTAGAGCTTCTCGTAGAACAGCTTCTGGCGGACGGTCGGCTGGCCAAAGGTGACCTTGACCGCAGGAGGTTCACCACCGCCGGCGCCAAAGGCGGGCAAGGCAGCCAGGGCCAAGGCGGAAAGCAGCATCGTCTTCATCGTTTGCAAACTCCTTCTGGGCAGGGACTCCCCGCTACCACGCCGCGGGGATCAAAGGTGTCTAGCACGCCCCTTTGCACGGAACGCGCTCGAGTCTAGCCCAGCCGTCCCACCCGGATAAAGCCCGCTCTGGCCAGCCGCCGCGTTGAAACCGGGCTAGGATGGACACCCACTTCCCGCGTCCGCAAGCCCGAGGCCTCCTGCATGCCACTGCTCCCCTCTTCCATCCTCATCCTGGCCGGCGGTCGCGGCCAGCGCATGGGCGGGCGCGACAAGGGCCTGGTGGAATGGCAGGGCCAGCCGCTGGTGGCCCAGGTGCAGGCTGCGGTACGGGCACTGACCGATGACCTGGTGATCTCCTGCAACCGCAATGCGCCGCGTTATGCCCTGTGGGCCGACCAACTGGTGGCCGATGAGCAACCGGACTTTCCCGGTCCCCTGGCCGGCATCCTCGCCGGGCTCGCCGTGGCGCGGCATGACTGGGTGCTGCTGCTGCCCTGCGATGCGCCGCGAATCGATACCGCCCTCGCCCTGCAGCTGCTCGCTGCGGCCCAGGCGAGCGCGGGCCCGGTGATGGCGCGCCAGGGTGGCTACTGGCAACCGCTGTTCAGCGCCCTGCCCCGGCGCCTGCTGCCGGCCTTGCGCCAGGCCTGGGCGGACGGCGAACGCAGTCCGCGTGGCGCCCTGCTGCCACTGGGCCTGACCGCCGTGGAGTTCGCCGAAGACGATGTTCGCCTGGCCAACTTCAACGATCCCGCGGCCCTGGAAAATGCGATCTGAACCCGGCGATCCAATAGGCCAGAAGGCGTGACCCAGCGGTTCCGGCACGAACTCGGCCCCGCACCCGCGGTCCTAAGCCCGCTTGGTTGCCAAGAAAGGAGACCGTCACATGAACAAGCACCTGCTCCCCGCCGCCCTGCTGGTCGTCGCCAGCGCCCTGCTCGCCGGCTGCTCCACCCCCAGCGTCATCACCCTCAACGATGGCCGCGAGATCCAGGCCACCGACACGCCGAAGTACGATGACGACTCGGGTTTCTATACGTTCAAGCAGCTCGACGGCAAGCCGACCCGCATCAACAAGGACCAGGTTCGCACCATCAAGGAGCTCTGATTCCTGCCCGGCGCGATTTTTTTACCTAACCCCTTGTGCTTGCATGAGTTTTAGGTAGAATGCGCGCCATCCATTACGGAGCGTAGCGCAGCTTGGTAGCGCGTCTCGTTCGGGACGAGAAGGTCGCTGGTTCGAATCCAGTCGCTCCGACCAATCTGATCCGCAAGGATCACCCCAAAGCCCGCCCAGTGCGGGCTTTGTTGTTTCTGGCGTTTGGCAGCATGCTCTCGCGGTGTTCCCCCTTTTCTCTCCTGTACGACCGTTCCCACAGGCGCTCGTCTTGGTCTCCGGCATGCCATACCAAGAAGCGGACGTCTCGGTGGTGGATTGTCCACGCCCCAAGGGGCGACAAGATCGCCTCGCCCGACCCTGCCTGCACAGCGACAGAGCGCCTACGCGCGGCCTGGTTTTTCCACGACTTCGAGAGCCTCCTTGCTGTCAGAGGCGCAGCACGAAGCAGCCGGAGCGCGCTGGCCAGGCTCAACGATGACCAATGGCGCCTCACCGCCGCAGCAGGAAGGCACCGGCGGCTCTTGCATCGGAGCGGCTTGCAGCTCCTGCGCTGGCTCTGCCTGCCCTTCCGAAGCAAGACGCCACGCGCGGTAGGCCTCACGACTGACCTGCCAGGCCGAGAGCAGGAACAGCGCGGCGATGGCCAGACCGACCAGGACGTCTGGCCAGAGACTGCCGGTGACAGCCACCAGGATGGCGGCCAGCACCACGCTGGTATTGGCGACCAGATCGTTCCGTGAACAGATCCAGGTGGACCTCATGTTCAGATCGTCCGCGCGATGGCTGTACAGCAGGTAGAAGCAGTAGGTATTGGCGAGCAGCGCGACGAGTCCGACCGTGCCCATCCAGTCGGCCTGGGGCACCTCTTGCAGGATCATCTTGCGCACCGCGTCCGCGATCACCAGCACGCCGAACAGCAGCATGAAGCCGCCTTTCACCAGGGCCGCACCAGCGCGGGCTCTATCGCTGCGATGCAGCACGAACAGCGTCAGCGCATAGACCGAGGCATCGCCGAGCATGTCCAGGGAATCCCCGAGCAGCGCCGTCGAGCCGGCCAGCCAACCGGCCGCAAACTCCACCAGAAACATCACCGCATTGATCGCCAGCACGCTGTAGAGCACGCGACTCTGGCGACCTCGCAGCTGAGCCAGCTCGCTGGCCTTGTTTTCACAGCAACTGTCCACGGCACCCTCTCGGCAACACTCAGGATTTGCCTTAGGCTGAAGGTTATAGTCGCTATAAGGTCAAGGCCATGAACGCCCCTACGTACACCATCGGTCAGCTGGCCAAGGCCACGGAGACCAAGACCGTCACCATTCGCTATTACGAAAAGGAAGGCTTGCTGCCATCCTCGACGCGCTCTGCGTCCGGCTACCGGCTGTACGGCCCGACCGAGCGGGATCGGCTGCTCTTCGTCAGACGTGCCCGCACACTGGGCTTCAGCCTGGATGAAGTCCGGGAGCTACTCGGCCTGGCGGATCGGCAGCAGGCGCCTTGCGCTGCCGTGGATAGCCTAGTGGCAGAACACCTGCAGCAGGTGCGGCAACGGCTTGCCGATCTGCAAGCCCTTGAGAGCGAATTGCAGCGGCTGTTGGCGTGCTGCCACGGCGGGACCATAGCGGAATGCAGGATCATCGAGTCGTTGGCTGGTACGTCGATGCCTGGAGGTGGGCGGCGCCTTGGCTAAAAGGTGCAGCCACCTGTGCGCTTGCACCCCGAGGCCCGCTGAGTGCGGGCCTTGTCGTTTCTGTCGTTTGGGTTTGGCGCCCGCTCCGCAGCGCCTCTCCCCCTCTCTACCGCCGACTCAGCGCCAGCTTGGCGGCGAACAGCAGGAAGACCACCCCCGTCACCCGATCCAGCCAGCGGATCACCGTGGTCTGGCGCAAGGCCTCGCCCAGGGTGCGGGTGGCGCCAATCAGGGCCAGGGACCAGAGCAGGCCCAGCGCCACATGGATGGCGACCAGGCCGAAGGTCCAGGCGATCAGGGGTTGGCCCTGGGGAATGAACTGGGGCAGGAAGGACACGTAGAAGATGCCGACCTTGGGATTGAGGACATTGCCCAGCATCCCCTTGAGGAACCAATTCGAGTCTGTGCCGCCCTCGCCTGCCGTTGGCGTGAGGGTCGTACGAGGTCGCAGCAGCAGATTAAGGCCGAGCCAGCAGAGGTAGGCGGCGCCACAATACTTCAGCAGCGTATAGGCCAGTTCCGAGACTGCCAGCAGCGCGCCTAGGCCGAAGGCCACAGCGGCGCCCCAGAGCAGGCAGCCCGCGTTGATCCCCAGGGCCGCACGCCAAGCCTGGGCGCGCCCTTCGACAGCGGCAGTGCGCAGGATCAGCGCGGTATCAAGGCCTGGGGTGATGGTGAGCAGGGACGCGGCCAGGGTGAAGGCCAGCAGGTTATCGGCGAGGGCCATGACAGGGGTCGTTTCGGCTGGGGGCTTGGAAACGGTAGCACGGGGTCAGGACGGCGATCAGCCTGGTCTTGAATTGCCATGGCCGCCCGCAGGCGGCCATGGCGAGACTCAGCCGGCGGCGCGGAAGGCCGGTTCCTGCTCGGCAATGTAGCGAGCGGCGGCGCGGCGGGCTTCCAGACCGAAGGCCTGGGGATTGCGATCGACGATGCGCTCCAGGGTGCCGCGGGGAATGCCGTCGGCTTCGAAGTCGGTGCGGCACTGCAGGGCGCCGGCGTGGCAGACGTTGCGCTCGACCGCCTCGATCAGGCCACCCGCGCGCAGGGTCTTGACGATGTTATGGGGCAGGCGCCGACTGCGGCGCAGGGCGGCCGTGGCCGTGGCCAGAACGTCGAGGATCTCGTTTTCCACCGGAGTGAAGGGGCCGTTGCCGAGCTTGCCCTTCTGCATCAGGTAGCGGCGCGAGAGCAGCCTGCCCTGGCGTTCGAGGGCTTCGCGCGCTGCCAGGTCGAGGCGACCGCGGCTTTCCAGGCTGCGCTCCAGCGCAATGAGAAATTCCCAATCGGTGATCTGAGAAATCTGGGTGATGACTGCGTCCATGAAGCGCTCCTTGCCAGTCGGGAATAGATGGCACATTGATAGCGTTCAGCGCTTTTGGTTCCCTGCAAAACAGGCATGCCGACGGACGTCATATCATTTGGCCAGCCGAAACGGGGTACTCCCGACGAGCGCGTCTATTTGGGAGACGAAAGGAGGCGTGACTTGACCAGAGCGGCAGGCCGGCACGGGCAAGTCGCGCCACCCAGGAAGCAGGCCCTAGCGACGCGGCAGTAGGCTCTCGACCAGTTGGTTGAGGTCGGCCACGCTCCAGGGCTTGGGCAGGAAGGCCGCCCGGCGCGGCAGGATGGCGAGATCCTGGTCGATGTAGCCGGAGATGATAATGAAGGGGATCGTCGGCCAGCTCACAGCAGCAAGTTGGGCGAAGGCCAGGCCATCCAGCATGCCCGGTACGTTGACATCGGCGATGACCATCTTGGTATCGCTGCCACGGGTGTCCATGTGCGCCAAGGCCTCGTCACTGGAAGCGACCGCCACGACATCCAAGCCCTGTTCGGTGAGAATTTCGGTCAGCAGTTCGCGCTGGCCCGCATCATCTTCCAGAACAAGAATTTGTCTTTGTATTTCAAGGCTTCTCGGCTTCATGGCAGGTCAGACAGCCAAGGTTGAAGAGGTTCTCCCGAAACTTACCTAACGGTCACCTGAGGCAGGT
The DNA here is from genome assembly GCF_029959585.1 of Pseudomonas sp. PS02302. Classification (NCBI taxonomy): domain Bacteria; kingdom Pseudomonadati; phylum Pseudomonadota; class Gammaproteobacteria; order Pseudomonadales; family Pseudomonadaceae; genus Pseudomonas; species Pseudomonas sp. PS02302. The sequence continues at coordinate 6,835 of NZ_JASCON010000007.1, read as the reverse complement.
GAGCGGTACGCTGGCACATTGCCGCCAAAACCGCGCCACGCTTGGCTTTCAGCCCCGAAAAAGGCGATGCCAGAGGGCCTCATGAGGGGTACAAATGAAGTTTTCTTGCCGCTTGGCTGTCTGAGGGTCAAGACGCCCACTATCGCCTGCAAGGATTCCACCTCCGTGAGCCAGAAGCACCCACCCCGCAAGGCGCGGGTCGACAACTCCGCGACGAGCGATGTCTCGCACGAGGGCAAGAACATCTTCTTCGCCGCCGTGGAAACCACGCGGATGCCGATGCTGATCACCGACCCCAATCAGCCGGACAACCCGATCCTGTTCGCCAACAATGCCTTTACCGACATGACCGGTTATGGGGTGGATGAACTACTAGGGCGCAACTGCCGTTTCCTCCAAGGCCCCGAGACCGATCGCTCGGTGGTCGCCCAGATTCGCGAAGCTGTGGAGCAGGAACGCGAGATCTCGGTGGAGATCATCAACTATCGCAAGGACGGCTCGTCCTTCTGGAACGCGCTATTCGTCTCGCCGGTATACAACGATGCAGGCGAGCTGACCTATTACTTCGCGTCCCAGCTGGATGTCAGCCGACGGCGCGACGCCGAGGATGCCCTGCGCCAGGCGCAGAAGATGGAGGCGCTCGGCCAGCTCACCGGCGGTATCGCCCACGACTTCAACAATCTGCTGCAGGTGATGCTGGGCTATATCGACATCATCCAGCGCACCGCGGAAAAGCCCAGCTTCGACCAGGAGCGCATCGTCCGCAGCGCCACCCACGCCAAGTCGGCGGCGGAACGCGCCAGTACCCTCACCCAGCAGCTGCTGGCCTTTTCGCGCAAGCAGAAGCTCGAAGGCCGGGTGCTCAATCTCAACAACCTGATCCGCACCTCCCATGAGCTGGCAGAGCGGACCCTGGGCGACGTGGAAATCCGCGCCCAGCTGGAACCCGAACTGTGGAATTGCCGGATCGACCCGACCCAGGCCGAGGTGGCGCTGCTCAATATCCTGATCAATGCCCGGGATGCCCTGGCCGAACGCCCGCAGCCCAGCGTGGGCATCGAGACGCGCAATGTCGAGGTGCGCGAACTGGCGAACATGTCCTACGACGGCCTGATGCCTGGTCGCTATGTCAGCCTGGCGATCACCGACAACGGTCATGGCATGCCCGCCAGCATCCGCGACCGGGTGATGGACCCCTTCTTCACCACCAAGGAGGAAGGCAAGGGCTCCGGGCTGGGCCTGTCGATGGTCTATGGCTTCGCCAAACAATCCGGCGGCACGGTACGCATCTATTCGGAAGAAGACGTCGGCACTACGCTGCGCCTGTATTTTCCGGTGGATGACAGCCTCATCACCCACCAGCAGGCGGAGCAGCGTTCGGATCGCCGCAGTGGTACGGAGCGCGTCCTGGTGGTGGAAGACCGCCCGGAGGTGGCCGAACTGGCCAAGCTGGTAATGGAAGACTATGGCTATACCGCGCAGATCACCTTCAATGCCAGCGAGGCGCTCAGGGTGCTGCGCGAGAGCGAGCAGCCGTTCGACCTCCTGTTCACCGACCTGATCATGCCGGGCGGCATGAACGGCGTGATGCTGGCGCGGGAGGTGAAACGCCTGTACCCGGGGATGAAGATCCTGCTCACCACCGGCTACGCCGAAAACTCGCTGGAGCGCACTGATATCGGCGGCTCGGAGTTCGAGGTAATCTCCAAGCCCTATATCCCCAACGATCTGGCGCGCAAGATCCGCCGAGTGCTGGATGGGCCGAACGGGATCGCCTGATCCCCTGTCGGGGCTCGCGCAGCGTTGTGTCGGAGTGGCCGGCGTCAAGCCAGGGTATTAGACTTACAATAACGTCAGTGTGGGGCTCGTCGCCGCCCTCTCCCGCCGTCGACTCGCGGCGTGACATCATCACGGCCTGCACCCTGCCGCCGGCCCCTCGGGTTTGCCCGGAGCTCAGGCTGGGCCTTGCTCATGCCGTCCCCTTCGCTTCCGCCACCTCGAGGTCCGGTCACCCATGAATTCCCCTAGCCCGTCCATTATCGCGACAGGCAATGCCGGTCTGGATCAGGTGTTGCGCGGTGGTCTACCCCGTGATCGACTCTATCTGCTCGAGGGCACACCAGGTTCGGGCAAGACCACCCTGGGCCTGCAGTTTCTCTTCGAAGGGGTGCGCCAGGGCGAGTCGGTACTCTATATCTCCCTGTCGGAAACCAGCGAAGAATTGCAGAGCGTCGCCGAATCCCACGGCTGGAGCCTGGACGGCGTGGAGCTGTTCGAACTGTCCGCGGCCGATGCCGTGCTGGGCGGTGCCCAGGAGCAGACCATTCTGCACCCCTGGGAATCCGAACTGGGCGATACCATCGAGCTGATCCAGGCGCGGGTGGACGAACTCAAGCCGAGCAGGCTGGTGTTCGACAGCCTGTCGGAGATGCGCCTGCTGGCCCAGGATCCCTTGCGCTATCGGCGCCAGGTGCTGGCGCTCAAACAGTTCTTCGCCGGGCGCGGCATCACCGTGCTGCTGGTGGACGACCTGACCACCAGCCCAGGCGGACGTGACAACCACCTGCACAGCCTCTGCCACGGGGTGCTGACCCTGGAGCGCCTGACTCTGGACTTCGGCGCTGCCCGCCGCCGCCTGCAGATCCAGAAGTTGCGTGGCCGAGATTTCGTCGCCGGCTATCACGACTTCACCATCCGCCGGGGTGGGCTGGAGATCTATCCGCGGATCATCGCTGCGGGGCATTACGAAGAATTCCTTGGCGCCGTCGTCCCGAGCAACATCCAGGACCTCGACGCACTGCTGCACGGCGGGCCCTTGCGCGGCACCAGCACCCTGATCACCGGTCCGGCGGGTGCCGGCAAGACGACGCTTGCCTTGCAGTTCGTGATGGCGGCCTGCGCGCGCGGGGAAAGATGCGCCGTCTACGAATTCGACGAGCGTATCGGCACCCTGATCAAGCGTGCGGAAAGCATGGGCATGCCGCTGCTGCGCTACATCGACGAAGGTCTGCTGGTCGTCCACCAGATTCATCCCGCTGAGTTGTCGCCAGGCGAATTCGCCTGGCGCGTGCGGCAGGACGTCGAGGAAAACAACTGCCGGATGCTGGTGCTGGACAGCCTCAACGGCTACCTGGCCGCCATGCCGCAGGAGCAGCAGCTGATTCTGCAGTTGCACGAATTGCTCTCCTACCTGAGCCAGTCCGGGGTGGTGACCTTTCTTATCAATCCCCAGCATGGCCTGGTCGGCTCCATGACCTCCAATCTGGATATTTCCTACATTGCCGATACGGTGGTGCTGGTCCGCTTCTTCGAAGCGCACGGCCGTCTGCGCAAGGCCATTTCCATCCTCAAGCACCGCGGCGGCGCGCATGAGGATGCGATACGGGAGTTGCGCATCGATACCCAGGGCATCCGGGTGGGTAAGCCGCTGGTGGACTTCCGCGGCGTGCTGACTGGCACCCCGGAGTATTTCGGTGACAGGCAGCCCCTGATGGAAGAGCGCGATTGAGCGAGACCAAGACGCCCGCCTGCGAACTGATCATCTGTGCTCCGCTCCGCGGTGACGCGGCCAATCTGCAGCGGCTTTTTACCCAGGGCTATCTCACCCGCTACGTTGCTAGCCTCGACGAGGTCGCGGCGGCCCTGGGCGACGACACCGGCATCATTGTCTTCACCGAAGAAGCCCTGCGCCAGGACCTGAGCGCCCTGGCAGAGGCACTGGAGCGGCAGCCCACCTGGTCGGATATCCCGCTGGTGCTGCTGGCTTCCGACGCCAAGCGCTCGGGACGCGGCAACGATCTCCTGCGCCGACAGCTGCCGGCGGCGACCACCAACCTGGTCATCCTCGAACGGCCGCTGAGTGGTGCCTCGCTGCTGAGCAGCGTCGCGGCGGCCTGGCGCTCGCGCCTGCGTCAGTTCGAGATGCGCGACCGCCTCGCCGAACTCGCCCAGGAACGCGAGCGCCTGCAGACGCTGCTGGAGAATCTGCCGGTCGGGGTGTGCTTCATGGATGCCGAGGGTCGGACCCTGGTCAGCAACCCCTTCTATGAGCAGTACGTGCCGGGTCAGCGCATTCCCTCCCGGCAGCCTGAGGAAGTGTCGCGCTGGACCGCGCTCGACGACAGTGGCCGCCTGTTGTCGCCCGAGCGCTTTCCAGGTGCTCGGGCGCTGGCTGGCGAGCGGGTCAAGGGCCAGGATTTCTATCACACCAGTGCAACCGGCGAGGAATCCTGGCTGCGGGTGAGCGCGGTGCCGCTGCACGACGCTGGCCGGCAGATCATCGGGGCGACCACGGTGATCGCCGATGTCAGCGAGGAGAAGCGCGCCGAACTGGCGCTGCGTCGCTTCAACGAAGAACTCGAACTCCAGGTCGAGGAGCGCACCCGCACCCTGGCGCTTACCCTCAGCGAATTGCAGCGGGAAACCGCCGAGCGCAATCGCGCCGAAGAGCAGTTGCGCCAGTCGCTGAAGATGGAAGCGGTCGGTCAGCTCACCGGCGGCATCGCCCATGACTTCAACAACATGCTCACCGGGGTGCTGGGCGCCCTGGACCTGATGAAGATCAAGAACAAGGGACAACTCGCCGGCCTGGAGCGGTACATGGAGGCCGCGCAGTATTCGGCGCACCGGGCGGCAGCCCTTACCCAGCGGTTGCTGGCCTTTTCCCGCCGGCAGTCGCTGGAGTCCCGGCCGATGTCCGCCAACGAGCTGATCCTGGCGCTGCAGGACCTGCTGCAGCGCACGGTGAGCGAACAGATCTCGGTGGAGCTGGCGCTGCGCGAGGATCTGCCCTGGATCCTGGCCGACGCCAACCAGCTGGAGAATGCGCTGCTCAACCTGGTGATCAACGCCCGCGATGCCATGCCCGATGGCGGTGTCGTGACCCTGGCGACCTCGCTGCTGACGGTCACCGAGCCGGGGACCGACGACGAGGCGCTCGCCCCGGGCGACTATGTCTGCATCGAGGTGCGGGACAGCGGTACCGGTATTCCAGAGCGGCTGCTGGACAAGGTGCTCGAACCCTTCTTCACCACCAAGCCCCAGGGCCAGGGCACCGGCCTGGGGCTGTCGATGGTCTATGGCTTCGCCCGGCAGAGCAATGGCCGCCTCACCCTCGCCAGCGACAGCAGCGGGACGCAGGTCTGCGTCTATCTGCCGACGGCCGAGCAACGCCACGAACCGAAACGGAGCGACCCGGCGGAAATCACCCAGGGTGCCGGCGAGACCATTCTCCTGGTGGAAGACGACGTCGCGGTCCGGCTGGTCAATCAGGAAGCCCTGGAAGCCCTGGGTTATCAGGTGTGGAGCGCGGCCGAAGGCAAGGCCGCGTTGCGCCTGCTGGATCAGATTCCCCAGCTGGACCTGCTGGTGACCGATGTCGGCCTGCCAGGCCTCAATGGTCGCCAGCTGGCGGAGGTCATCCAGCAGCTCAGGCCGCGGCTGCCGGTGCTGTTCCTTACCGGCTACGCCGAGGGTGCGCTCAGTAGGAACACCTTCCTGGGTGGTAACATGGAGCTGATGACCAAGCCCTTCACCCTGGATCAGCTGGCCGCGCAGGTCGCCGCCATGCTGGCCGGGTCCGCCAATCGGGCAGTGGTGCCCTCCTGAGGTCGGCGCCGCCCCGCGACCAGACCAAGGCACCCATGACCACCCAGATCCGCCCCGCCCGCCGCGAAGACGCCACCCGCATCCACGAACTGATCGTCGAACTGGCCGACTATGAAAAGGCCGTTCACGAGGTACTGGCCAGCCCGGCCCAGATCGAGGCCACGCTGTTCGCCGCCGATACTCCGACCCGGGCACTGGTCGCCGAGCACGAAGGCGCGGTGGTGGGCTATGCCGTGTATTTCTACAGCTATTCCACCTGGCTGGGCCGCAACGGCCTCTACTTGGAAGACCTCTATGTGAGCCCCAGCGCCCGCGGCACCGGCCTGGGCAAGGGGCTGCTGCGCGAACTGGCCCGGGAGGCCGTGGCCAACGACTGCGGCCGCCTGGAATGGAGCGTGCTGGACTGGAACACCCCGGCGATCGACTTCTACGAACGCCTGGGCGCCAAGGCGCAGGACGAGTGGGTGCGCTATCGCCTGGATGGTGCGGCGCTACGGGATTTCGCGGAAAGCGGGCGGTAGGTTTTTGTAGGTTGGGTTGAGCGCCAGCGAAGCCCGACACCGCCAACGTTGGGCTTCGACGATAGAGCCGTCTCAACCCAACCTACGGTGATCGCGACCGCGCCTGCGTAGACCCAGGGCCGTAGCGTGGAAAACGGCGCAGCCTTTTCCACCGGGGACTTCGGCGTGGGGCGCGCCCTCACCCCAACCCTCTCCCAAGGGGAGAGGGGGCTGTCCGCGCAAGCACTAGCGTCGTAGCGTGGAAAACGGCGCAGCCTTTTCCACCGGGGACTTCGGCGTGGGGCGCGCCCTCACCCCAACCCTCTCCCAGAGGGAGAGGGGGCTGTCCGCGCAAGCACCAGCGTCGTAGCGTGGAAAACGGCGCAGCCTTTTCCACAGGAGACTTCGGCGTGGGGGCGCCCTCACCCCAGCCCTCTCCCAAAGGGAGAGGGGGTTGTCCGCGCAAGCACTGGCGTCGTAGCGTGGAAAACGGCGCAGCCTTTTCCACTGGGGACTTCGGCGTGGGGCGCGCCCTCACGCCAGCCCTCTCCCAAGGGTAGAGGGGGTTGTCCGCGCAAGCACTAGCGTCGTAGCGTGAAAAACGGCGCAGCCTTTTCCACTGGGACTTCGGCAGGGGGGCGCCCTCACCCCAGCCCTCTCCCAAAGGGAGAGGGGGTTGTCCGCGCAAGCACTGGCGTCGTAGCGTGAAAAACGGCGCAGCCTTTTCC
>NZ_JASCON010000079.1:0-25305 GCF_029959585.1 Pseudomonas sp. PS02302 | reverse complement strand
GCCGGCGGGGGCTACAGCCGCCGCGACAATCTGGCCGTCACGCGCTGGCAGGAAGACATCACCTGCGACAACACCGGCACCTTCTGTTACCTCCGCGACGTGGACAGCGGCGACTTCTGGTCTTCGGCGCACCAGCCCACCTTACGCAAGACGGAGGGCTTCGAGGCGATATTCACCGATGCCAGGGCCGAGTTTCGGGTCCGCGAACGTGATTTCGATGTCCATACCGAAATCGTCGTCTCGCCGGAGGACGATATCGAATTACGGCGCCTGCACATCAGCAATCGCAGTGGACGGCGCCGAACCCTGGAGCTTACCAGCTACGCGGAAGTGGTCCTGGCCCCCGCCTTGAGCGACGCCTTGCACCCGGCATTCAGCAAGCTGTTCGTGCAAAGCGAACTGCTCACCCCGCTGCAGGCCATCCTGTGTAGCCGGCGGCCGCGCTCCAGTGATGAAAAGGTGCCGTGGTTGTGTCACCTGCTGGCAGTCCACGATGCGGACATCGCGGCGATCTCCTACGAAACCGATCGAGCCCGCTTCATCGGGCGTGGGCGCAATTTGACGCACCCCGCCGCCATGGATGCCGAGGCACTTTCCGGTACCGCCGGCGCAGTGCTCGACCCCATCGTGGCCATTCGCTGCCGGATCACCTTCGACCCAGGCCAGATCGCCACCATCGACCTGGTGACCGGCGTGAGTGACAACCGTGAGGGTTGCCTCCAGCTGATCAACAAATACCGCGACCGCCGCCTCGCTGACCGCGTCTTCGACCTGAGCTGGACCCACAGCCAGGTGCTGCTGCGCCAGCTCAACACCTCCCACGCCGAGGCGCGGTTGTTCGAGCAGATGGCTGCGTCCATCATCTATACCAATCCCTCACTGCGGGCCGCACCGAATATCCTCGCGGCCAATCAGCGCAATCAAAGCGGCCTCTGGGGCCAGGCGATCTCGGGCGACCGACCCATAGTGCTGCTGCAGATTTCCACGGCTATCCATATCGATCTGGTGCGCAAGCTGGTGCAGGCTCACGCCTACTGGCGACACAAAGGGCTCAGTGTCGACCTGGTGATCTGGAACGAAGACCAAGCGGGATATAGGCAGGACCTGCAGGACTCGATCATGGAGCTGGTTACCTCCGGCAGCGAGGCGCACCTGATCGATCGGCCAGGTGGCATCTTCGTGCGGCCGGCGCAACAGCTCTCCCATGAGGATCGCGTGCTGATGCTGGCGGTCGCTCACCTGGTGCTCAGCGATGAGCGCGGCAGTCTCGCCGAGCAGGTCCACCGGCGCCGCGCGGAACCGAAGCTACCTGCCTTCGCGGCGGAGCTGTTGCCCCGCATCGCTCCGACCCCCGCGATTCCGCTGGCCGATGCGTCCCTGATCCTCGGCAATCCCCATGGCGGCTTCAGCGCCGATGGCAAGGAATACGTCATTCACTCGCAGGCCGGACAGCGCACGCCAGCGCCCTGGGTGAACGTGCTGGCAAACCCCAACTTCGGCAGCGTGATTTCGGAAAGCGGCAACGCCTACACCTGGTACGAAAATGCCCACGAGTTCCGTCTGACCCCGTGGCGCAACGATCCGGTCAGCGATCCAGGCGACGAGACCCTCTACCTTCGTGACGAGGACAGCGGCCACTACTGGTCGCCCACGCCCTTGCCCCGTCCTGGCAAGGGTACCTACGTGACCCGGCATGGCTTTGGCTACAGCGTCTTCGAACACGAAGAAGACGGTATCCGCAGCGAATTGTGGGTCTACGTATCGCTACAGGATCCGCTCAAGTTCTCGCACCTGAAAATCCATAACGCCTCGGCTCGTCCCCGGCGGCTGTCGATCACTGGCTACGTGGCCTGGGTACTCGGGGATCTTCGCGAGAAGGCCTGCATGCACGTGGTCAGCGAGACCGACCCGAACAGCGGCGCGCTCTTCGCACGCAATAGCTACTCCATCGAGTTTCCGGGCCGTGTGGCCTTCTATGACGTCGATCTGCCGATCGCCAGCAGTACCGCCGGCCGCGGTGACTTCATCGGTCGCAATGGGCATCTCGGTGCCCCTGCCGCGATGGCGCAGCCCCACCTGTCCGGACGCAGTGGTCCAGGGCTAGATCCTTGCGCCGCCCTGCGGGTAGATGTGCAACTGGCGCCTGACGAAAAGCGTAGCGTCACCTTCCGGCTCGGCGCCGCGCAGGATGCCACCTCCGCATCCCGTCTGGTGCTGCGCATGCGGGGCAACGTCACCGCAGAAGCGGAATTGCAATGCGTCCGCGAGCACTGGCACGACACGCTGTGCAAGCTGCAGATCACTACGCCGGAGCCGGCCGTGGACGTACTGGTCAACGGCTGGCTGATGTATCAGGTGATCGCCTGTCGCTTCTGGGCCCGCAGTGGCTATTACCAATCCGGCGGGGCGTTCGGTTTCCGCGATCAGTTGCAGGACAGCATGGCCATGCTGCATGCCGACCCGGCCGCGGTTCGCCAGCACCTGCTGCTGTGCGCTGCCCATCAATTCATCGAAGGCGACGTGCAGCATTGGTGGCACCCGCCCCTGGATCGGGGTGTGCGTACCCGCTGCTCCGACGACTATCTCTGGCTGGCCTGGGCGACCAGCCGCTACGTCAAGGTCACAGGTGATGCCAGTGTCCTCTTGGAAAGCGTGGGTTACCTGGAAGGACGCGCACTCAGCCAGGGTGAACAGTCCTATTACGACCTGCCGACCCACTCCCCCTTACGAGAGACGCTGTACCAGCATTGCGTGAGGGCCATCGAGCACAGCTTGGCGCGTGGCGCTCACGGCTTGCCGCTGATGGGTGACGGCGACTGGAACGATGGCATGAATCGCGTCGGCGAAGGGGGCAAGGGTGAGAGCGTCTGGCTCGGCTTCTTTGGCTACGACGTGCTCCGCCGCTTCGCCACCACCGCCCTGCTCCATGACGATGCCGCCTTTGCCAAGCGCTGCGAAGAAGAGGCCGAGACGTTGCGCTTCAGTCTCGATGCGCACGCGTGGGACGGAGACTGGTATCGCCGCGCCTACTTCGACGATGGTACGCCCCTGGGTTCGGTCGGCAATGATGAATGCCGCATCGACTCCATCGCCCAGAGTTGGTCGGTGCTGTCGGGCGCGGCGCCAGAGCCGCGCCAACGCGCGGCCATGGCGTCTCTGGAGCAGCACCTCATGCGTCGTGATATCGGCCTGGTGCAGCTGCTTGATCCGCCCTTCGACCAGGGTGTACTTGATCCTGGCTACATCAAGGGCTATGTACCCGGTGTTCGCGAGAACGGTGGGCAGTACACCCATGCGGCGGTGTGGGCGGGCATGGCGTTTGCCAAGTTGGGAGACAGTGCCCGGGCATGGGAGCTACTGCGGATGATCAATCCAGTCGGCCACGGGAACGATGCCACCGCCACCTACAAGGTCGAGCCCTATGTCGTGGCTGCCGATGTCTATGGCATGCCGCCCCACGAAGGACGGGGTGGTTGGAGCTGGTACACCGGCTCCGCCGGCTGGATGTATCAGCTGATCGTCGAGTCGCTCCTCGGCGTGCAACGCAGCGGCAGCCAGTTGCGCATCCGCCCGGTGCTACCGGCAGAGTGGGCGACCTTCAGCCTGGACTACCGGTTCGGCACCACCCTCTACCGCATTGCGCTTTCCCGCGGCGACCTGCCCCAGCCGACCATGCAAATGGACGGCACGATGGTGCAAGGCGACAGCATCGATTTGATCGACGATGGCCTGGAGCATCAGGTCGATGTGCGCTGGCCGGACAACTAGAGCTGCGCAATGCCAGAGCGCTCCGAGCCCTTCGCAGGAGCGCGCGAGACAGAGGGACAGGACTTGACGACGAAGGACCAGCGAAAAGCCGCATCATGCAAGGACATCCCCATATTCCCGACTGGGACAGGGCCCTCTGAACGAACGGCTGGTCTGCGGACACAAGCACGGCAACCTGCCTCGAGGAGGGCGCTACACAGCAACATCGCTCATACAGCCACAAGGAAGCCGTCATGCTTGCCTATTTCGTCGTTTCAAAAAGTTCGGGCAACATCATTCGGGTCACCAGGCGCGACGTCAGGCCGGCGGACTCCGCAACCGTCACCTTCCGCGAGGCATTGCCCAGCGAGCTGGCTCGCTACGAGTCTGCATACGCCCACGGTCAGGACCTGATCAACATCGCCGATACGGCGAGCCGTCCCAGCAGCGCCTGACGCCAAGGGAGCATTCGTGGGTGACGCCAGGCGTATAGTGTCGGCTCAATCCGACCGAACTGCCGAAGAGAAGCCATGCCCGAAGACTCCAAGCCACAGCGCAATAGCTTGTTGGCTGCTCTACCTGGTGACGTCCAGCAACGGCTTTCTTCGCACCTGGAGCTCGTCCATCTGGCGCTGGGTCAGGTGCTCTATGAATCTGGTGAGTCCGTACGCCACGTGTACTTCCCCACCGACTCGATCGTTTCGCTGCTCAACGTGATGGAAAACGGCGCCTCGGCGGAAATCGCCGTGGTAGGCAATGAAGGCCTGGTGGGCATCTCGCTGTTCATGGGCGGCGAGAGCACACCTAGCCGTGCCGTGGTACAGAGCGGCGGCTATGCGTATCGGCTGCAAGGTCAGCGCCTGACGGAAGAATTTGATCGACACGGTGACATGCTGGTACTGATGCTGCGATATACCCAGGCGCTGATCACCCAGATGTCGCAGACCGCTGTCTGTAACCGCCATCACTCGATAGACCAGCAGCTGTGTCGTTGGCTGTTATTGTCGCTGGATCGTCTGCCCGGTGATCAGCTGAACATGACTCAGGAATTGATCGCCAACATGCTCGGCGTGCGCCGCGAAGGAGTAACCGAGGCCGCAGGCAAGCTGCAGCGCCAGGGCGTGATCGAATACAGCCGCGGCCACATTACGGTACTCGACCGTAAGCTGCTCGAACAGTTGAGTTGCGAATGCTATGCCGTAGTGAAAAAGGAAACCGATCGACTCCTGTCATATCTGCCGCTACGTGGTTAAGACACCTACAGACCTCGCAGCGTGGCTGGAGCGTCAACATGCCTGTAGGCGAAAAAGCCCATTGCACATCCAGTCTGACTTTCCGAGCCAGTACCACGGCCCAGCACCTTACGCACAGGGCATTTCTGGAGAGATCAAGCTGTAGACAAGCGCTGCTGGCTAAGAAAGTAGGACATATCCATGGCTTCCAAGGGCTTACTGAAGAAAAACCCTTGGGCCTGATCGCATCCGCTATTCATAAAAAAATTTGCTTCGGCAGAGGTTTCTATGCCTTCAGCTATGACGGTGAGGCCTAGGCTTTTCGCCATTGAGAGCATGGCACCGACCACCGCCACCCTGTTGCTATCCAAATCGATATCTTGAACAAATGACCTGTCTATTTTTAAAAAATCAAAGGGCATACGGGTCAAGTATGAAAAGCTCGAATAACCGGTACCAAAGTCATCAAGCGCAAGCAAAACACCTGCTTCTTTCAGCACCTCCAACCGTATCAGGCACTTGCTCAAATCCTTTATGAAGATCGTCTCCGTCACTTCCAGCTGCAGCAGCCCCGGATCCAGCTCACAATCGCGCAACACCGTGGCAACGTAGTCTGCGTAGGAGTCGTCTTCCAACTCCAACGCTGAAACATTGACGGCAATCTTGATCTCACCTAAACCCAGCGCCTTCCATTGTCCTATTTGCGTACAGGCTTCCTTAATCGCCCACCGACCTAACGCCACTACCAGTCTCGTCGCCTCAGCGACGGGAATAAAACTATTTGGCGCCACTTCTCCCAAAACATCATTGCGCCATCTCATCAACGCTTCGACACCCACCACCGTACCGTTCGAAAGATCGATCTTAGGCTGATAAACAAGCCTGATCTCGTCAAGATCGATACACTGACGTAGACCCTCCTCGATCTTCTGCCGCTTCTGCGCCTGAGCGCCTATCTCATCGCTAAAGAAGGTATACCCGTTTCGGCCGCTTTGTTTCGTCCGGTACATGGCAGTGTCAGCCTGCGCAATGAGCGAATCTATATCGACATGCTCTTGCGGAGAAAACCCTACACCCATGCTGATCGTAATGCGAATTTCATGGTCATCTATGAAATGAGGCTCATTGCAACTGGATATGATTTTTTTTGCGACCTTTTCGGCCGCTTCGCAATTCTTGAGTCCTGCGAGCAACACTAAAAACTCATCGCCGCCCTGCCTGCTCACCGTATCCTCTTCCCGCACACATCCTGACAGTCGAGCAGCAACCGAAACCAGAAGCTTATCGCCTACCGAGTGCCCAAAGGAATCGTTTATCCCTTTGAAGTTATCCAAGTCCAGAAAGATTATCGCGACGTTTGAATGGTTCCTGACGGCGGATCGCAAGGATTGTGCTGCCCTGTCGCGGAACAACAGGCGATTGGGCAGATGGGTCAATTGATCATGCTCCGCCAGATAAGTCATCTTGGCTTTCATGGCACGTTCCATCGAAACATCATGGAATACGATGACCGCCCCCGTTACCGCCCCCTTTTCATCGATCATCGGCGCGGTGGAGTCCTCGATGTCTATTGCTCCACCGTTCCGTCTCAGTAGAACAGCGCCGGCACTTAATCCTGTAGGCGCACGCTTGCTCAGTGCCAGTTCAACCGGATGAGGTATATCGCCAAATGCCCCATCAAGCTTGACTTTCATGACATCGCTGACAAGTTTCCCTTTTGCCAATTCTTTCGGCCATCCCGTCAGCTTCTCGGCAGCCGGATTAATATATTCAACCTTTCCTGCACCGTCAGTACCTATGACTCCGTCGCTGATGGAGTCCAAAGTGATCTTTGCTCTCGACAAAACGCTATTGCGGATGCGGTATCCCTCAGAACCCGTCCAGACGTCTTGTAAGACCTGTACCAAGAGACGAGGATGGGAAAACTCATCACCCATATAAAGGTGCGCACCTTCTTGAATTGCGAAATCTACGCGGGCACGGAATGACTCTGCCCCTAAAAGCATAACTGGAATGGGAGAGCTTTTTTTCGCGGCGACACCCAAGAGCTCCAGGATTTTAGCGGGTTTCAGGACGCTCTTTGTCAATACCAGGACGATAACATCCGGCCCCCCTTCATCCTTGAGCGCCTCTAATGCTGAACTAACGCTACTAAAATGCGACACACCAAAGACAGTAGATGCAGAACCAATGCTTTTTATGAATCCAGAAGCTCGTGCTTTTGTAGAAACAATCATCAGATTGACGTCCATCACCACCTCTACCTAGCCCACCCTTCCCATACAGTTATCATAAAATAGCTTTATGAATCACGTAGCGCGCTCGACTACATTCATCTATAAAATAACAATCATCAAACCGTATCTAACCAAACAGAGCATCATAATCTACAAGACATCCTGGCGCGAAATCAAAAACACCATCGTATAGATCACCCACTCTGACTCTGCAGCCGGCCCGCATGAAAATCGACTTTCTCTAAATTTCAAAAGCACCACCACCAGAGGGCTAGCCCATCACCGTATTTTTATAGAACGTGCTATCGAAATAGCGCATCCCACCATCAGGAGACTGTCAAAATAAGATGGTAAACTAGATGTCCCGCTGCACAATCTAACATCGCTCTGACCCTTGAGGGCCTTCGATCATTGCCTAGAGCAGAGCGAGCCACCGCACTCTTTTCAGAGAGATGCGCAGGCCATCCAAGTGGCCCTTTACCAAAAATCAAAAACAAGACTAGAAAACAAGACTATCAAGACCACGCCGATCAGCAAAAAATACAATATGCCTTCTGTAGCCGCTGAATCCTTTGGCATGTCACCCCCAAAAGGCCTAGATGCGTGCCACACGCACCGCGCGAAGTCACAAAACAACGAAACGCAAGAGACTCTGCGCAACTATTGAAATCCACATTCAAATCATGGCAGCGCAACTAACCAGCAACGAATACGGCTAGAAAACGGCATCTGCAGCAATACTGCAGATCACCATCATTGGCAGGAAAAGCCAAAGCCGGCAGACCGGATAAACCCTGCATCCATCATATTGTTTTAAAGGCACGCCAAGCATTCCAGGTGAGAGATATCTGGCTGTCAAACGTCCTCATGGGCCATTTTAAATATTGACCCGCCCTTTTCATCAGGAGCGGAATGCCCAAGGGCATCCTATCCATTACACCGCGCCCATAAACCCAGGTAGTAACAGGAAATCCCTTTCCACCCATGACAGCATCATTGAATTGCAACAAGCAAAACCATTCACCGACGCCTTGGACCTGTTATGCCCCTGACTATGCGCCCATTGCTGACTCGCTATAATAAAATTCCGCGCCTGGGGACAGGCGGTCAGTATTCAAGATCTATCTCGAGCTGCTCTATAAGCACAGAAAAGGGAGTTTGCTGCTACTCATATTTCCCTGCAATCGGTGACGCAAGCGGCAAACTTGGATGCAGATTCTACGTCTGGATCTCGGGCATCTAATCGCCAGAATTTGGTCATTGCGACAGCCATGAGCATGACGCGCCCCGCGGCAAGGCTCGTTGGTGAGCAGCTGAGAGTCAGGCGGCCGCAGCCCTCCTGGGTCGCCATCCTTGTTAGTGCTTGAGCGCGGTGAATCGACGTCCAGGGCAAAGGTAAATCACCTCCAGGTTAGATACCGAAGACCTCGACGGCGAAGTCCTTCTGCATGTCTAGCAGCCAGAAGTCTAGAAAGACTGCGCGTTTATCGGCGTCACAGCGCAGCGGCTTGTCGGACTGGCGTTCCTCATCCCGCGGCTTTTGCTCGGTATTGCCTTTCAGGAATCGAGCGCGATCCACGGTTCGCTAGCCGGCATCACTGCCACCTCGAGCGCATCCGCTTGACGAGCTTTGCCAAGGCACTGAGCGATTTGAGCGGTAGCAGTCGCTTATCGATGTCCTCTTCTGGCCGTTTCCGGCTCGGCGGCCGGCTGACGGGTCGGATAGCTCCGTCCCCTTGTCAGGCCCATGCTTGTACTCCCTCACTAAGGAGAACAAGCCATGAAAGCGATAGCAGTCGCTAGCCACGAGCCTTGGAACAAGGGAAAGCTCGTTGGTCAGAAAGCCCCGCTCCGGATTAGGGATATCTGGGCTATCCGCGTCAGACTCCAGCTTGCGGAGAAAACCAGGGACTTGGCTCTTTTTGACTTGGCAATCGACAGCAAGCTGCGCGCCTGCGACCTCACCAGACTGCGCGTGCGGGACATAGCCCACGGGGAGCACGTCTCGCCGAGAGCTATGGTGATGCAGCTAAAAACTCATCGTCCGGTGCAGTTTGAGATCACAGAGCAGACACGCTCAGCTGTGGAGGCTTGGATAGGCCGTGCCAAGCTTCGAAGCGAGAACTTCCTCTTCCCAAGTAGGCTTGCCCACTCCGAGCATATTTCCACCCGACAGTACGCACGGATCGTCAAAGCCTGGGTGACAGCGATTGGCTTGGATCCAGCCTTGTACGGAACACATACCCTGCGACGAACCAAGGCGTCGCTGATCTACCGCAGAACAAAGAACCTCAGGGCCGTACAGCTCTTACTGGGCCATACGAAGCTGGAAAGCACTGTCAGGTACCTTGGCATAGAGGTAGACGACGCTCTGGAGATGGCCGAGCAGACAGAGGTTTAGCCGCATGACCTGGCGACGGCTGCGGGGCCGTCGCTATCCGACCCATTGCAGACCTTCGCGTGGGGCGGCAGTCGGCCAGAAGCGGCCATTCGAACCGGTTTCCGTTCTAATGAAATACCATAGGTCTCAGGCCATACCCAAATATGGGCATGGCACCCGGAGGCTAACACGTTTGTCTCATCATTGAGGAACGATGTGAATAGAGCCACCCAATTCCATATAGGCATGGATACGCTGCCAGATAACACCTTCTTTTTTGTTCGCCACCATTAAATCTTACAGCTCGGATAGTCTAACTATCATTTTGTAAGCGTCTTCACGAGTAATGGGAATTATTGATCGATGAAGAATGATTCCCTCAATCAAAGAATCTAGCGCGACTGCTGATAAGCGGGAGAAATAGAGTTCGAGTGATCCTCTAATTTCAAGCATCCAGTCTTTCATAACATTCTTCATGGCAGGATTACGACCTGCAAAAATATAGAGCTCGCAAGTCAGTTGGATCGTTCTAGTGCCGAATGTGGATCTTTCAAAGATAACATCCACTATCGCATGGCAAGCGTCTTCTTTGGTCTTTGCTTTTCGAATTGCTGCTACAAATCGAGTAGATACGCATTTAGCCAACACCTGAAATGCCTCAAGCAGCAGATCGTGCATGCTCGGGAAGTAGTGTGTAAGTGACCCGAGAGGTACGCCCGACAGTTCGGCAATTTTCCGGTACGTTGTGCATACAACCCCGTGCAGTTCGATGCAGTCTAGGGTTGCCTTGAGGATGTGCTCCCTGCGATGAGGGTCTTGCCGCCAAGTCTTCCGTTTCTCATTTGTCATGCATGCTCCTATCTCAGCCGGCTGACATTAGCACAGAATGTTAAATCGTACAAATGTACGATTTTATTGACGCTGACTATCGCTCGCAGTAAGATATAATCCGTACATCTGTACGATTTCTAGTGCTGAGCAAGAGATCGAACCAAATAGCTGATAGATCGAAAGTTTTGGATGAACGAATTGACCGGTGTTGCTGATGGATTTTTGTATGACCAAAATTTCTGAACTAGAATATCCGATCAAGATAGTGGCAAGCATCAATGGTTGTAACAAGGTTGCCGGAATATCGGTGCTGTCGGCCTGTCGCGGGAGGATATGCAACTCACGCTTCATCACAAGATGATCAAAAACACCCGCGCCATATTATTTGAAGAGATTTTATGACAACGCTGAATGCATCAATCCATGCATCAGCTACTGGGTAGATATTAGGTAGCAGTCGGTACAGGGCGCCGCTGATGGTCATGGGGACAGTTGATCTCTTTTGGTACAGGGAGGCTGCGCACTGACTCGTATCGGCTAAAATGCCGGCGGAAAACTCGGCTACTCACCGGGCGTCTTTACTGTGGAGCGCTACATCCGTGAGAAATGGGCGTAGCTTTCAATGTCGGATGCGTCAGCAAGGCTTTTATTATCGGCCTGCAACGTAAGTTGTAGGCATGGTATTCTTTTGCTAACTTCAGGCTTTATTAGATGAACAGTACCGAGCAAGCTTCTTTTACCCCTAATACGCTAACTGCCTCCAGATATGCATTTTTCCTAGCGGGATCTTGCCTGGGTGCATGGGCACCTTTGGTTCCATTTGCTAAGGAAAGGGCGCAGATAGGTGAGGCGGAACTTGGTCTACTCCTCTTGGGCCTCGGTACCGGATCAATGTGCATGATGCCGTTTGTGGCCCGTTTAGCTAATCGAATTGGCTGCAGAAGTACTGTCTATCTTGCAAGCGCTGTTACCGCTGTTGCCCTTGTTGGTCTGGCAACTACCACTTCATATTGGGCACTCTTGGCTTTCCTGTTGTTGTTTGGGGCCGCCATCGGTACAGCCGATGTAAACATGAATCTTCAAGGCTCGCTTGTTGAGCGCCACCACAGCAAGCAGATGATGTCTGGTTTTCATGGGCTAGCCAGCGTCGGAAATATTTTCGGTGCGGGCACAGTTAGCCTGCTGCTCTGGCTAGGCCTCAATCCCGTGCAGTCAGTCCTTATGTTAGCTCTTGGATTGGGCGTGGCGCTCTTATCTCTTGGTCGTCACATGCTCCCGTTTGCGGAGCTTGAGGGGGCACCAGCTAAAATGAAACCAACCAAGCTGGTGTTACTACTAGCGGGGCTGTGCTTCATCGCTTTTCTGGTTGAGGGTTCTATGCTCGACTGGAGTGCCGTCTATCTAACTTCGAACCGGGACATGGAGCCTGATATTGCGGGAATCGGGTATGCTGCGTTTTCGGTAACCATGGCAATAGGGAGGCTGTCAGGCGATTGGATCGTAAGCAAGGTAGGCTCACGAGCAGTGTTACTAGTAGGAAGTGTATTGGCAATGGGCGGTATGTCGTTGGCGGTAGGCATCGACTATTGGATAGTTTCGGTTTTTGGCTTCGTGCTCGTCGGATTAGGAATCTCGAATCTCGTTCCGATATTTTGCTCCAAGGCAGGACATCAGACTGTAATGCCCGTCGCTCAAGCGCTGGCAATCGTCAATGCGATTGGCTACCTAGGGATACTGATGGGGCCGGCTGCGATAGGATTTATCGCTCATGCAACGTCCCTAAGCTTTTCTTTGCTCTTCACCTCAGCGTTACTGATCCTAGTCCTCTGTGGCGCCAAGATTGCATCATACAAACAACGTTAGTCCAGGCAGGTGATCGCCATCTCGGGGCACAGGCGGCGATCGCCTTTTATCTTCTTGGAAATTACCCTGCTGCCGCGCTGGAATGGTGGAGATTCTGTCGCCTTGCGACTCTCTCACTTCGAGCGCGCAGTGTAGAAATAGCACGCGATCCTTGGAGAAGAAATATCCAGCGAGCATCTTCCTTACCGGCTTACTCGTCGCCTTAATTTCTACTATACCTTTTCGCCGTGGGGATATATGGATTTGCAACCCGGCCAGACAAACCAAAAAGTTCACATGGAACCGTAAGTCGCGAAGCAGCCTCTCATGTTTACCAGAGGTAACCGCGATTACATGCGTACCATTTTCCTTTAGCTTGCCTGCCGGCGATGAGCATTGCATACCCCGCACTGGATTCATTTTTAGATAGTGTCGATATGAATATGGATAAGTACGTGATCAAAAACTTCGAAGCCATACCCTGCGGTTGTTTGCTATTCGCCTATGATCAGGGCACCAACGAAAACCGGGTATTATGTTTTGTCGACATGCAAAACATCGTCCTGTAGCAAGACGTACCCTTTATGAATGGCCAAGCCGGTGATGAGCTGGCTAGGCCGCGTCTAGATTAGGGCTATAATAGCCTTTGAACTTTCAGTTATTGAGTACATATGATGCAATTTAGCGAAAGTAGCGATATCACTCTGGTTGTCACCAGTTGTGGACGGTTCGACCTGTTGACGCGCACGCTTAAAACGTTTGACCAGTTCAACTCCGCACCGATTCGTACCGTGCTAATTACCGAAGACTCCGGAGATGCCCAAGTTGAAGCTTGCATCCCCGAGCACTGGCGTCCGTTCACCCGCTTCATCATCAACAACCCGAAACTCGGACAAATGCGCTCGGTAGATGCCGCCTATGCACTTATCGAAACGTCATGGGTGTTCCACTGCGAGGATGACTGGGACTTCTACCGCCCACGCTTTGTCGAAGAGTCCATTACCCTGCTGGAAAACGATCCGCAGGCGCTGCAAGTCTGGCTGCGCAGCTACAGCCATGATCTACGGGTGCATAGCCCTTACTTGTACCTTAATGCCCGAGAAGTGGTGCAGGGCATCCCCTTCTACAGGCTGGGCTCGCATAAGCCCGAGTGGCAGGGTTTTTCATTCAATCCTGGCCTGCGGCGCCTGAAAGACTATAAAGAACATGCCCCCTATGCCGCACACAGCGGCGAAAAGAAGCTGGCGGGCATCTATGCAGCGAAAAACCGTTACGCTTTGATTCTGGAAAACGACGCAGTCTTGCACACAGGCTTCGACAACCACGTCGAGCTCCCGCAGGAACGCATTAACAAGCAGCGGCGTAAGCTTCGTGATCGTATTAAACTGCTGGGCGCACTGGTTGTCGGGGTAATCATAGGTTGGGCATTCAGTAATGTTGGCTGACAAGCTGAAAACAGACTTGAGCAAACATCGCTGCTTGCTTCAGCGCGGCTTTGGTTGCCTGTATTTCGAGCTACATCTTTTGGGATTCGGAAAAGTCCACCAATGACCTAGTTTACGTATTGATCGCTTTGGCAGGGCAGGTCTTTCTGATAGACGTTGAGGGCAGCCGGTTGTTACCTTCGATCAACCTTTGGCGATCTCGCTCGTAACGCCGCATGTGCTTGAAGTTGCGCAGACGCAGCCTCTTGCGCAGGGGGCGGTGGAAAGTTTTCATGTCGGATATGTCGATCAGACCAAATGTACCGTCCGGGATGAGGCTCACGTTAGCCAGATGCGCAGAGCGAAAATAGATCCCATTTTTAATGCAGGTCAATTTCATCCCTACCCAACGAGACGAATGCCTATATCTTTTCGAGACTTTCAGGAAGTAGGCATATCTAACGCCTGACGGGGCAGCCAAGCGGCTGCTTTTGGCCGGTAGCTGCTCACCGCCAACGTCCGCTATGGGTCGATTGCTGTCATTAGCTATTTCCGGTTTTGGTATTTCCAGAATGTCGCAACAATTTCGGGAACCGACACTGGCTGCAGCCTTATCCGCCCGTTCAACTATCGCCAATTTCTTTCCTGACGGCGTGGCAGGGGCTTTCCTGCCACGTCGCTCAGCTTTGGCTTAAAGCCCATACACCCGCTTGGCAAAACCGGCGATGGCGTCCGCCATGGCCTTGGGTTGCTCGGGTGCCATGGCATGGCCCGCATTGGCAATGACCTGATGTTCGACTCGCGCCCCCAACATGCCTTTGAGGATATTCGGGATGACCACGGCATCATGCTCACCTTGCAGGTCGAGGATGGGCACCTGATTTCCGGCGGACCAGTAACTGTCCACCGGCGTATGGTCGCGGGCATAGCCCTCGGCGTCATGGGTCTGCCCGTACCAGCCGGTCAGCCAGGGCCGCGGATCGTTGCCTGGCGCAAAGAACGCCTGCTTGAGATAGGTCAGCCGCTGCGCCTCGGGTAGGGCGTAGTTGCCGGAGCCATTGATTGCCTCTTTGAGACGCCCATAGGGCTTCTCCTTGGAATCGGCCGGCAGCTTGCCAATCGATGCGGCGGCCAGGACGATGCCTTTGACCAGATCCGGACGATCTACCGCCAGCACGCGCGCAGGCTGGCTACCCCAGGCATGCCCCACCACCACAGCGGGTCCACTTTTCACCTCGTCGAGTACCTGGGCCACGTCGGCGGCGAAGTCGTGGAGCGTCAGCTCGGCCATGGGCGCCTTGCTGCCATTGACGCCTCGCGGCTCAGGGCGCAGGACCCGATAGCCATCGGCGGCAAGTTGGGCGGCGACCTCGTCGTAGTCATGGGCACCCCGGCCAAGGGACGGCAGGATGACGATGACCTTGCCCTTACCCTGATCAAGCACCTGAATGCTGACATCGCCCTTCACACTCTGAAAGCTTCGTACGGGTTCCGCCGCAAGGGCCGCCAGGCTGAGAGTCAGGGCGCCGAGGGTGAGGCAGCCGGTAGTGAAACGCTGTTTGATCATTGCACCTGTTCCTTGTCGTTTTCGGACGTCACGCAGCAGGCGTGATCCCCGAACGTGATGCAAAGCCTCTCGCAGAACAAATGCTTTATCCGGATGGATCTCCATAATGCACCGGCATGGATAGGCACATGCCGAAACGCTATGAGGAGCCATGTCGAAAAGGTTTTGGCGGGCAAACGAAGGGCCGCCCTAAGCTGGCGCGACCCCTACAAGAACAAGGTCCGCCCTATGCCAACTTCATCCGTCCACCAGGGGCAAGGCCTCGATCCGGTCGTGCAGCGAGCCTGCCGCAAGGCCGCCTTGCGCCTAGTGCCGCTACTGGCCCTCGCCTACTTCTTCAACTACCTCGACCGCACCAATGTCGGCTTCGCCTCCCTGACCATGAACGACGATCTGGGCCTCACCGCCGCCCAGTTCGGCTTTGCCGCCGGGATCTTCTACCTCGGCTATTGCCTGTTCGAGGTGCCCAGCAACCTGGCACTGTATCGCTTCGGCGCCCGACGCTGGTTGGCGCGGATCATGATCACCTGGGGGCTGTGCGCGGCGGCCACGGCCCTTGCCCAGGGTCCGACCAGCTATGCGGTAATCCGCCTCCTGGCCGGCATCGCCGAGGCAGGCTTCTTTCCCGGCGTGATCTTCTTTCTATCGCTATGGTTTCCGGTGCAGTACCGCACCCGGGTGATGGCCTGGTTTCTCTTCGCCATCCCGCTGTCCTCGGTGCTGGGTGGCCCCCTGTCCGCCGCCATGCTCCAGTTGGACGGCCTCTGGGGCTACGCCGGTTGGCAATGGCTGCTGGTGCTGCAAGGGCTGCCGGCCTGCTTCCTGGGCGTGCTCTGCCTGAAGATGCTGGCCGATCAGCCCGCCCAGGCTACCTGGCTCAGCGCGGAAGAACGCCAGGCCCTGCAAGGCGCGCTGGACGCCGAACAGGCCAGCAAGGGCACCCACAGCTTTCGGCAGTCGCTCAAGGACGGCCGCGTCTGGCTGCTGGCGGCCATCCTTTTCAGCTACATCATCGGCATCCTGGGTATCGGCGTCTGGCTGCCGTAGATCCTCAAGAGCCATCACCTCACCACCCTGCAGATCGGCTGGATCTCCGCGGTGCCCTACATCATCGCCAGCGGCGCCATGCTGATCTGGGCGCGGGTCCTGGCCGGCAAGCGGCGCTACATCCTGCACCTCGCCCTCACCTGTGGTACCGGCGCGGCGGGCTTTCTGTTTTCGGTGATGTTCAACGAACTGCTACCGGCCCTGATCGGACTCACCGTCGCGCTGATCGGCCTGTGCTCGGTGCGCACCTGCTTCTACAGCATTCCAGCGACCTTTCTCAGCAGACAGGCCGCGGCGGGCGGCATCGCCTTCATCAACGCCACCGGCAGCCTGGGTGGCCTGGTCGGTCCCTACGCCGTGGGTTGGCTCAAGGATGCGACCGGCTCCTTCACCGCCGGCCTGCTGGGCATGGGCTGCATGCTGTGCCTGGCCACATTGCTGACCGGCGTGCTGGGTCTGGTCGCGCAGCGTGACCGGATCAAAGGCGTGGTCGTGAATTCGGTCGCCACGTCGATTGCTAGCTGAGCAAAGCCGCTTGGCGCCGGCCGAATCCAGGACGGGCCAGACAGCGCAACGAGGACCGTCCCTGTGCGCTCGTTTCGCACTCAGCCCGGCACCACCAGCCCCTTGGCGCGGTAGGCGTCGATATCGATGCCATAGGCACCCGAGGGTTTTACCGCGCGGACGCTGATGAGGCGCCCCTGCTCATCGAGCGGATTGCGCGCCAGGTCGAGTACCTGCTCTGGTCGCGGCTGCTTGCTGGTGTCCAGCACGATCAGCACCCGCGGCTTCAATTTGCTGCCGGCGTCGAAGCCGATGATGATACCCACCTCGCCGGTGCTCAGCTCGACGATCTCGCCCGGCGGATAGACGCCGATCAGCTGGATGAAGGCCAGGACGACGACTTCGTCGAATTGCGTGCCCCGGGCTTCGAAGAGGACGCGCAAGGCTTCCAGGCTGGAACGGCCCTCGCTGTAGGGGCGATCGCTGGTGATGGCGTCGTAGGCATCCACCACGGCGATGATCTTGGCCTTGAAGGGGATGCGCTGCGCTGGCAACTGGCGGGGGTAGCCCTTGCCATCCATGCGTTCGTGGTGGGTATGGGCGACGTCGACCGCGGCAGGCGGCACCTCGCTGTTGGCCATCAGCAACTGATGGCCGTAGGTGGTATGGGCCTGCATAATGCGGAATTCTTCCTCGGTCAGGCGGCCCGGCTTGTTGAGGATCTCGTCGGGCACCTTGATCTTGCCGACGTCGTGCAGCATGCCGCACACCCCGAGTTCTTCCAGTTCGAGGGGCAGCATGCCCAGCGTCTTGCCCAGGGCGATGGCATAGAGCGAGACGCGCAGGCAGTGTTCCGCGGTGTAGTGGTCACGCTGCTTGATGCGCGCCAGCCAGAGGCTGGCCGCGGGGTGCTTGAGCACGCTCTCGACGCACTCTCCCACCGCCCGCCGGACTTCGCTGACGTTGAGTTCCTTGCCGAACCTGACGGCGTCGAGCAGCCGCATCGACACGGCGCGGGCGTCGCGCCACACGGGCTCGGTGGCCTTGACCTCATCCCGGTAGTCGATGGCATAGGTCTTGGTCTGGTCGCCGACCGCCAGATTAGCGGCCAGGTTGGCCGATAGCGGCGTCACGGCAGGACTCTGCCGCCGGTCCACCCAGACGAATTCGCAGGTGTCACGCAGGGTGCGGAGGTCCTGCACGCTCTGGATGGGGAAACCCTGAAACAGGAAGGGCGTGCCTTCCCAGGGCCGATCCAGTTCGCAGACGTACATGCCCAGCTGCAACTGGGACACGGGGACTCTGATGCTGTATTGGGGCAGCGCCATGGCTTCTCGGCAAGCACGTCGGTGGGCGGGATCTAATAGGTATTACAATAACCATTGATACCAAAATGCCACCATTCAGGGAAGCATTCGTCCTGCCCGCGCCGATGAGCTGGCAAAAAACAGTGGTCAGAGGTAACTGTTTGTAAATTCAGGGCGCGCGATACCAGACTGCGCGCCCTCCCCTCACGCCAGCTTGAAGCGTCGTACCAGTGTCTGCAGTTCGCCGGCCAGTTCCGACAGTTGCTCGCTGGCGCCCACGGTTTCGCGGTTGCCGTCGCTGGTCTGCACCGACAGATCACGAATGCTGATGAGGTTGCGGTCCACCTCGCGCGAGACGTGGGCCTGCTCTTCGGACGCGGTGGCGATCTGCAGGTTGCGCTCATCGATCAGGCGCACGGCCTGGAGGATGTCGCTCAGCGCCGCCCCGGCTTCCTGGGCCACCGCGTGGGTGGCCTGGGCCTGGGTGGTGCTGAGCTGCATGGAGTCAAGGGCTTCGGCCGAGCCCTTCTGGATCGCCTGGATCATCTGCTCGATCTCGCGGGTCGAGGTCTGGGTGCGGTGCGCCAGGGCGCGGACCTCGTCGGCGACCACGGCGAAACCGCGACCCTGTTCGCCCGCCCGGGCCGCTTCGATGGCGGCATTGAGCGCCAGCAGATTGGTCTGCTCGGCGATTGAGCCGATCACGCTGAGCACCTGGCTGATGTCCTGCGCCTGTCCGGCCAGGCCTTCGACCTGCACCGAGGTGGACTGCACCTGTTCGGTGAGGCGCTGCATGGCATCGAGGGCCTGGCCGACCTTGGCATTGCCGTTTTCCGCGGCGACGCTGGAGTCCCGCGCGGCCTGGGAGGTGGACGAGGCGTTGCGGGCCACCTCTTCCACCGCGGCGCTCATCTCGGTGACCGCGGTAGCGGCCTGGTCGATCTCGGCGTTCTGACTCGCCAGGGCACGGCTGGCCTGGTCGGTGACGGCGTGCATGGTGCGCGCGGTGTCGCTCAGGCGGCTGGAAGAACTGGATATGCCATGCAGGGTGTCCTTGAGGTTGTCCTGCATCTGCGCCAGGGCGCGCATCAGCCCGGCGGCTTCGTCCTTGCCGGTGGGATCGATCTTGCCGGTCAGCTCGCCCTGGGCGATGGCGTTGGCCACGGCCAGGGAAGCGCCGATCGGCTGGGCCAGGCTACGGGTCAGCCGCCAGGCCAGCAGCAGGGTCACCAGCACCGCCAGCAGCATGATGCCGACGACAATGCTGACGCTGCGGTCATAGATGCCGGTGGCTGCTACACCTGCCTGACGGGCGCCTTCGCCGTTGAATTCGCGCAGCCGGGTCAGTTGCTCCTGATAGCCTTCGGCGCGCTGGCGCTGCTCGCCATTGGCCAGTTTGAGGGCTTCGGCGCGATCGCTGGCGGCCAGGGTCACCACCCGATCCAGTCCGTCCAGATAGCCTTTCATCTGCAGCGCGGCCTGGTCGAAGTTGCTGCGTTCCTCGGCGGTGGAAATCAGGTGGTCACGGTAATAGGCCGTCCGGGCGTTCATCAGATCGCGATTCACCTGGATCTGCCGGGTGGCGAGGGCCATGGCCGCGCTGTCCTCGCTGGCCAGCAGCCGGATGCTTTCCAGGCGGGTGTGCAGCAGCGCGACCTGGATGTCATCGGTGGTCTGGACGCTCGCCAGCCATTCGGCTTCCATCGCCTGCTCGGTGGCGCGCAGGGCCTTGAGCTGGACCAGGGCGAAGGCGCCGAGCAGCATCACGAACAGGGTGACCGCACCGAAGCAGAGGGTGGCGCGGGGGGCGATGCGTAGCTGACGAAGATTCAAGACGGGCTCCTTGGATCGGCGGAAGGCGATCCTCTAAAGCCCGTATCGACTGACTAATGCCTTTCTTTAGCGCGTCAGCGATTGGCGCGACAAGAATACTGTGGAGCTTGTCCAGCGGCTGCATGGCGCGTCGCAATGGCCTAGCCGCGTGACGCCTCCAGCCGCTCCACCATCTTGACCAATTCCGCCAGGGAGCCGGCCTGCAGCTTGCGCATGAGGGCCGCGCGGCGCACCTTCACGGTGATCTCGCTGACCCCCAGCTGGGCGGCGATCTGCTTGTTGAGCAGGCCGGTCACCACCCGCGCCAGCACCGCCCGTTCGCCGTCGTTGAGAGTGTCGAGGCGGGTCTGCAGGGCCTGCAATTGCCGGCGCTGGGCATGGGCGTCCTGTGCCTTGCGCAGCGCCTGGTCGATGGCATCGAGCAGGTCCTGGTCACGAAACGGCTTGGTGAGGAATTCCAGGGCGCCCTGCTTCATCGCCCGGACCGACATGGGGATGTCGCCATGGCCGGTGATGAAGATGATCGGCAAGGCCAGGCCACGCCGCTGCAATTCCTGCTGCAGATCCAGGCCGTTCATGCCGGGCATGCGCACGTCCAGCACCAGGCAGCCCGGTTCGTCCAGCCGCGCCCGGTGGAGAAAATCGGCGGCCGAGACATAGCTGCGGGTGCTGAGCCCCACGGACGCCAGCAGGTCTTCCACGGCGGCGCGCACCGAGGCGTCGTCGTCCACCAGGTGGACCCGCGCGGACTGGGTCTGGTCGGTCAGGCTTTGAGAGGTCATGGTTGTGGATCCTTGGGCAGGCTGCAGTAGACCCCAGTGCCGCCTTCCGGCAGCGAGGTGGCCCAGATTCGCCCGCCATGGGCTTCGACGATGGAGCGACTGAGCGCCAGTCCCAGGCCCATGCCCTGCGCCTTGGTGGTGTAGAAGGCCTCGAACATCTGCTCGCGCGCCATGGGCGTCAAGCCGCGACCGCTGTCTTCCACGCCCAGGCGGATGGCGCCGGCGGTGTCCTGTCCCACCTGGATGACCACCCGCCGCTGCTCGGGCGGCATCCCTTCGAGGGCGTCCAGGGCGTTGAGCAGCAGATTGAGGATGACCTGCTGCAGCTGGCTTTCGTCGGCCAGCAGCGGCGGCAGACCCTCCTGCAGGCGGACCTCCACGGCGACCTGACGCTGGCTCAATTCGGCGCGGACGAAATCCAGCACCTGCTCCACGGTATCGGCGACGTTCAGCCAATCCTTGGCCACCTGCGCCTGGCGCACCAGGCTGCGCACCCGGGCGATCACCGCGCTGGCGCGGTGGGCGTCGTCGATGACCCGCTGCGCCGCCTGCACGGCGCGCTCCACCTGCGGCGGCTGATTGCTCAGCCAACGCTGGCAGGCGTTGCCACTGGCGGCGATGGCGGTGAGCGGCTGGTTCACCTCATGGGCGATGGATGCGGCCAGTTCACCCAGCTGGCTCAGGCGCCCGGCCTGGGCCAGGCGTGTCCGGGCCGCGTCGGCGGCGCGCTTGGCGGCCTCCAGGCGCAGGGACAGGGCAGCGACCGCGACAATGGCCAGGAGGCTGATGATGCAGTTGACCAGCCCGGCCTCCTGATCCCCGCTCCGGGTGGCGACATAGCTGCAGAGCACCAGCAGCGTGCAGCCCAGCGCGGTGATCGTGACCCCGCGCGCCGACAGGAAGCCGGCCGCCAGCAGCACCACCACCACCTGGAAGACGCCGATGGCGATCTCCCGGTCGGTGAAGGTGTCCAGCAGGGCGATGCCCAGCGCCAGGGCGCAGAGGCCTCCTAGCCGCAGCCAGTGGGTGGTGGTGGCGAAGGGTCGTCGATCCATGGCCAGTCTCTCGTTCGTGGTCGCGTAGACGTCCTAGAGCGGCTAAGAAAACGTAGCGAGCGGCTGTCAGGCGGGTGCGCGCGGCGCGCAGGAACCGCACCGGGCTCGCGTACGAGTGTATGGGGATACATGAGGATTCCGAGCACTGCACGCGCCCGTCTGGCGGACGCGCAGTAGTTTTATTAGTCGCTCTTAACCCGGGTTTTCCAGGCTGAACATATCAGCCGCCTGATCATAGGCGAAGAGTTCACCATAGCGCCCCCACTGGATGGCGCTGCCGAGGGTGCGCGCGGCGTCGGCTTCGTCCATGAAGTCCTCCAGTTCGTCGCGGAAACGCCGCGCCGGCGCCGTGTGGCCCTGGCGATCGTCCAGCACCCGACGGATATGGGCCACCAGGGGCACGAAGTTGAGCAACTGGCGGGCGAACAGCTGCTTGCGCACGTCCACCCCCGCCTCGACATAGGCGCGCCCGGCCGGCAGCAGGCGCAGATCGCCACCTTCGAGGACCGCCAGGCGCAGCAGTTGCAGCACCTCGGCCAGGGGAAAGAGCTCGTCCAGTGCATAGCCCAGCCCACCGGCCAGTTCCGGCAGGTCGGCGCGGCCGTCGTAGGGCGCGGCCTGGACCGCCTCCAGCAGACCGGCCAGGGCGTTGGTGGACACGGTCGGCAGCCGCATGCCCAGGCCGTTGCCGGGAACACCCCCTTCGTGGGGCGCCGGCGTGGTCTCGCCGGTCATGCGCACATAGATTTCCTCCACCAGTTCGCGGAAGGCCGGATCGTGGCGATTGCGCGGCTGCGGCAGGTCGATGCGGATCTCGCTGGCGACGCGCCCGGGATTGCTGGAGAAGATCAGCACCCGATCGCAGAGCAGCACCGCCTCGGCGATGTTGTGGGTGACCATCAGGATCGAGCGGATCGGCATGCGCCCTTCGACCCAGAGGTCGAGCAGGTCGGTGCGCAGCGTCTCGGCGGTGAGCACGTCCAGCGCCGAGAAGGGTTCGTCCATCAGCAGCACGTCCGGGTGCACCACCAGGGCACGGGCCAGGCCGACGCGCTGGCGCATGCCGCCGGAGAGCTCCTTGGGATAGGCACTCTCGAAGCCGTCCAGGCCGATCAGGTCGATGGCGGCCAGGGCGCGGCGACGGCGCTCGTCCAGCGGCACGTGCAGCGCCTCCAGGCCGATCTCGACGTTCTGCAGCACGGTCAGCCAGGGAAACAGCGCGAAGCTCTGGAACACCATGCTGACCCGGGCGCGCTGGCCGTCGTCCTTGGGCGGGAAAGCGACGGTGCCGCCGCTGGGGGTGAGCAGCCCGGCGATGGATCTGAGCAGGGTCGACTTGCCCGAGCCGGAGCGCCCCAGCAGGCCGACGATCTCGTTTTCGTGCAGGGTCAGGGACACTTCGTCCAGCACGACCCGGGCCGGGCCACCGGCGTTGCCGTACAGCTGGCGGATGTTCTGCACGTCGATGAGCGGACGCGGGTTCAGGGTGGTCAGGTTCATGGCGGTTCTCCTCTGGAGCCTGTTTAAAGGCTAGCGAGCTAGAGACAGACAAGGCCTAGGCGGCCCCGCGAAAATGGCTGAGGAAGCGGACCGGGCTCGCGCTCGAGTTTACGAGCGGTAAATGAGCATTCCGACCGGGCTGGCGGCCCAGGCCATTTCCAACGCAGTTCGGCCGACGCGCAGCAGCCTTTGAACAGGCTCTTAGTCGAGCCGCAGGCGCCGCTCGGCATAGGCATACAGGGGCCGCCAGAGCAGCCGGTTGAAACCGAGGACAAAGATCGACATCACCACGATGCCCAGGGCGACCCGGGGGAAGTCGCCGGCGGCGGTCATCTGCGCGATGTAGGCGCCCAGGCCATGGGCCTGCAGGCGCTCGTTGCCCCAGCTCACCACCTCGGCGACGATGCTGGCGTTCCAGGAACCGCCCGCGGCGGTCAGGGCGCCGGTGACGTAGTAGGGAAAGATCGCCGGCAGGGCCAGCTGCCGCCACCACTGCCAGCGCCTGAGGCCGAACAGCCGGGCCGCTTCGCGCAGGTCGTTGGGCAGCACGCTGGCGCCGGCGATGACGTTGAACAGGATGTACCACTGGGTGCCCAGCACCATCAGCGGCGACAGCCAGATGTCCGGATTGAGGTGGAAGCTGACGATGCCCACCACCGCCACCGGGAACAGCACGTTGGCCGGAAAGGCGGCGAGGAACTGGGCCACCGCCTGCAAACGCTGCGACCAGCCCGGGCGCAGGCCGATCCAGACGCCGATGGGCACCCAGATCAGGCTGGCGACAGCGATCAGCAGCAGCACCCGGGCCATGGTCAGCAGACCCAGGCCGAGCACCGAGACCGCTTCCACCCAGTAGACGTCGGCGGCGATGAAGCGATACAGCGCAAAGATGCCATAGGGCAGCACCAGCAGCAGCGCGCCGTACCAGAGCACGTCCAGCCCGCGTTGCAGCCAGGCACGGCTTTGCGGCGCCAGGTGCCAGTGCGGCCAGGGACGGCGGATCCGCGGGGTGGCGAGCTGGATGCAGAAGCTGCCGAAGCCACCCAACATGCGGCCCAGGCGCGCGCGGCGGACCAGGTCGTAGACCCAGGAGCGCGGCACCTGCTGGCTGGCGGTCTGCTCGACGCGGAAGCGATCGGCCCAGGCCACCACCGGGCGGAAGAACAGCTGGTCGTAGACCAGGATCACCAGTCCCATGGCCAGCACCGCCCAGCCGATGGCGGCGATGTCCTGCCGGGCGATGGCCAGCGCCAGCCAGGAGCCGATGCCCGGCAGGTTGATGGTGTTGTCGCCCACGGTGATGGCTTCCGAGGCCACCACGAAGAACCAGCCACCGGACATGGACATCATGGTGTTCCATACCAGACCAGGGATGGCGAACGGCAGCTCCAGGCGAAAGAATCGCCGCCAGGGCGACAGCCCGAACTGGCGACTCACCTGCTGCAGGTCCTCGGGCACCGTGCGCAGCGACTGGTAGAAGCCGAACGCCATGTTCCAGGCCTGGCTGGTGAAGATGGCGAAGATGGCGGCGCACTCGGCGCCCAGTTGCCGCCCCGGGAACAGGCCCAGGAAGAAGCTGACGGTAAAGGTCAGGAAGCCGAGGATGGGCACTGACTGCAGGATGTCGATGGCCGGCAGGATCAGCAGCTCCGCCTTGCGACTCTTGGCCGCCAGGGTGGCGAAGACGAAGGTGAACAGCAGCGAGGCGCCCAGGGCGATGAACATACGCAGGGTGGTGCGCAGGGCGTACTCGGGCAGCCGTGCCAGGTCCAGGGTCATGGGATCGGCGTCGAGCACGGCCAGGGGCGCGCGCATCTCGGCGACGCCATGCCAGATCAGCGCCAGGGCGATCAGCCCGAGGGCCAGGCAGAGGGCATCGGCCCACAGGGAAGCGGGACGTTGCCGCAGCGAGCGCGGCGCCACGGCGGGGGTGTAGAGGCCAGGAAGGGTCTTCATGGCGTACCTCTTTGCAGGGGGCCTTGGGAGCGTGTCCGGCCCTGCCGCGCAGGGTCCGGAC